>JANNUM010000064.1:0-4270 GCA_031395235.1 Chloroflexota bacterium | reverse complement strand
CTGAGGATCGACTCGCGGTCGATGGCCCACGCGATGGCTTCGCGCAGGTCGCGGTTCGCGAGCGGGCCCGTGGCGGTCTGCAGCCAGAGTCCCGTGTAACCGACGCCCGGTCCCTCGAAGACCTGGAGCGTCGGCTGGCCTTTTACATCGGCGATGTCCTTCGCGTCGACGCGATACAGGAAGTCGGTATCCCCGGCCTTCAGTCCGGTCACGCGTACCGTCGCGTCGGGCACCGGCTTGTACACGACCTCGTCGAGAAGCGGGACGTTCGGCTCGAAGTAGTCCGGGTTCCTCTTGAAGGTCACGTGATCGTCCTTCACCCACTCGACGAAGCGGAAGGGGCCGGTCCCGACCGGGTTCCGCGTGAAGTCCTTAGCGAACTTCTTACGTGCCGTCGGCGACACGATGTATCCGGCGCGGTCGGCGATGATCGCGAGGAACGGCGCGAACGCGGTCTTGGTGGTGATCTTCACGCTGAGCGCGTCGA
This sequence comes from Chloroflexota bacterium, assembly GCA_031395235.1. Taxonomy (GTDB): domain Bacteria; phylum Chloroflexota; class Limnocylindria; order P2-11E; family P2-11E; genus CF-39. Next base: position 3,783 of record JANNUM010000064.1, on the reverse strand, counting down.
CGACCGAGACCTCCTTGATGTCCGCGAGTTCGGCGCGACGCGCGGACGCGTTGGCTGGATCGAGCATCCAGTCGAAGTTGTACTTCACCGCCTCGGCGTCGCAGGGCGTGCCATCGTGGAACGTTACGTTCGGGCGGAGCTTGAAGACGTAGGTCGTTTCGTCGGGGTTCGTCCAGGACTCTGCGATGTCCGGGATGATGTCGAGCTTCGTGTCGACGCTGACAAGCGCGTTGTAGACCGAGGTGTAGACATTGCGATCGACCCCAGCCGAGGCGCCGTGCGGGTCGATCCCCACGATGTCCGAGTCGAGCGCCACCCGGAGCGAGCCGCCGCGCTTGATCGCGCCCGCCGCAGGAGCGGTCGGCGAGCCCGACGGCGCGCACGCCGCGAGCAGCGGCCCGAGCGCGAACGCCCCCGACCCGGCAACCGCGAGCTGCAGGAGCCGCCGCCGCCGCAAAGGCGGCATGCGATGCGGGCCGTCAACCATCGCGGCCCAAGGTACCGCATCCGGTCCGTTGGCGTGTGTCGCAACGCGCGCCTACGCGCCGGCCTCGAGGAACTCCCCGACGAGCCGAGCGAATCGGCGTGGTTCTTCGACGAATGGGTAGTGTCCGCTCCGCTCGAACACTTCGAGGCGCGCGTCCCGGATCGCCAGGGCCAGCTCCTCGGCGAACGGCGGTGGTGTGATCCAGTCATGTCGGCCGACGACGACCAGGGTCGGAGCGCTGATCCGCGACAGCTTCGGACGCAGGTCATAACGGTCGAACGCGCGGAGGATCCGGTGGCGCGCCTGGACGTCGAATCGCAGCGGATCGGTGACGAGCCCCACCCGCCCCGGCGTGGGCCGATGGAAGTAGAGCGGCTGGACGGTCCGCCAGAGCCGGCGGAAGGTCGCCGCGTCCGGGATCCGTTCATCCCACAGCGATCGCAGCGCCCGCAGTATCGCGGGCGTCGCGCGACGGCGCGCGTTCTCCCGCGAGACCGGCCGGAACTCGGCGCTGGCAGCGGTATCCACGAGGACGAGCCTCGCGACGAGGCGGGGATGTCGCAGCGCGAGGTGCAAGGCGATGAACCCGCCGTTGGAGTGACCAAGGATGCCGACCGGGCCGAGACGCAGCTCACGGATGAGCCGCGCCGCATCGTCGGCGAGGACTTCGAGCGGCGTCGTCCAGGGAACCGCGCGCGCGGAGCGCCCGTGGCCGCGGTGGTCGTAAAGCACCAGCTGCGCGAACGCGCTGAGTCCCCGGAGCGCCGGCCAGAGCCCGCAGCTCATCCCGGGCCCACCGTGCAAGACGAGGCACGCCGGTCCGGACCCGTGGATCTCGTATGAGAGTCCGGACGGCGAGAGGCGCCGCTCCGGCGCTTGGTTACCCGCGGAACCTCGGGTCGAGTGCGTCACGTAGTCCCTCACCGATGAGGTTGGTGCCGATCACCAGAGCCAGGATCGCGATGCCCGGCAACATGCCGACGTGATAGGCGACGGTGATGATTCCGCGTCCGTCGGCGAGCATCGTGCCCCAGTCCGCCGTCGGCGGCTGCGCACCGAGTCCGATGAAGCTCAGGCCGGCGGTCTCGGTGATCATCCATCCAACGTTCAGGCTCGCCGCCACGAGCGCGGTCGGAAGGACGTTGGGGAGGATCTGACGCGTGATGATGTGCGGATTCGTCGCACCGACCGCCCGCGCGGCTTCGACGTACTCCTGGCCGCGGATGAGGAGCACGGCGGAGCGCACGCCTCGCGCGTAGAACGACACGTTCGCGATCGCCACCGCGAGCATCGCGTTGACCAGCCCCGGACCAAGAGCGGCGACCAGGAGGATCGCGAGGAGCACATAGGGGAATGCCATCAGCGTGTCGACGACGCGCATGACGAGGTTGTCCACCACACCCCCGAAATACCCGGAGATGAGGCCGAGCGCGCCGCCGATGACGAGCGCGAGGCCCGCCGAGACGAACCCGACGATCAGCGAGATGCGCCCGCCCCAGACGAGCCTGCTGAGGATGTCGCGGCCGAGCTGGTCGGACCCGAGGGGGTACCCGAGCTCGCCCGGAGCGGCGAGGCGGCGGGCAGGATCCGTCGCGTCGGGGTCGGGCAGCGGCAAGAGCGGAGCGAGGATAGCCAGCACGGCGATCACGACGACGATCGCAAGACCGGCCATCATCCAGCGGTCGCGGGCGATCCGGCGCAGGAAGAGTCGGCGAGGTGCGGCGCTCTCCGCCGGGAATGGACGCGGGACCTCAGCCATACCGGATCCGCGGGTCGAGATACGCGTAGGCGACGTCGGTCGCGAGGTTGATGAGGACGTAACTCAGGGCGATGAGCATCACGCCCCCCTGCACGAGCGGAAAGTCGCGCTTCAGGATGCTCGTGACGAGCAACGAGCCGAGGCCCGGCCACGCGAAGACGGTCTCCACGAGGACGGCGCCCGCGAGGAGATAGCCCGCCTGGATCCCGACCAAGGTCGCGATGCCGATGAGGGCGTTCGGGACGACGTGGCGGATGACCAAGCGCCCCTCGGAGAGTCCCTTGGCCCGTGCGGTGCGGACGTAGTCCTGCTCGATCACTTCGAGCATGCTTGAACGTGTGAGCCGGGAGATCACGGCGGTGGGAACGGCGGCGAGTGTGAGCGCCGGAAGAACGAGGTGTGCGAGGACATCGAGGACACCGCCATCTCCGCGCGGAGAGATCATGCCGCTGCCGGGCAGCACGCCGAGCACCAACGAGAACACGATGATGAGGACCATGCCCAGCCAGAATGACGGTGTGCTCATGCTGAGCAGCGCGAGCAGCATGGAGGCGCGATCGATCCGACCGCCCCGATTCATGGCGGCCAGCACACCGACGGTGACTCCAACGAACGCGCTGATGAGGAGGCTTGCGCCGGCGAGCAGTGCCGTCGCTTGGAATCGCTCGACGACCTCGGTGAGGACCGGCCGATTCGATGCGATGGACCGGCCGAGATCGCCCTGGAGCACGTGACCGAGCCAGGTGAGGTATTGAATTGGAAGCGGCCGATCGAGGCCGAGCTCCTGCCGCAGACGGGCCAGGTCGTCAGGACGGACGAGCGGTCCGAGGAGCAGCTGCGCCGGGTCGCCTGGGGCGAGGTGCAGGGCGACGAACAGCACGATGGACACGCCAAAGAGCACGCCGACCAGCCCGAATACGCGCTGCAAGATGTAGCGGCCCATCGATCACTCCGTGGAGATGAGGTGCCCCGAGCACGCGTAGCGCTCGGGGCACCTCACCCTGTCAGTCGATAGAGATCTTGTCGAAGAAAATGTAGAACGACGGGTGGAGCTTGAAGTTGCGCACCTTCGTCGTGATCGCGGCGTTTTGGATCTGATGGGCGACGAAGAGCCATGGAAGGTCTTTCGCCATCTGTTGCTCGACCTGCTGGTAGAGCTTGCCTCGCTGGCCCTGGTCGGTCGTTGCGACCGCCTGGCGAAGCAGTTGATCGACCGTGCTGCTCTTGTAGCCGCCCGCGTTGAACCCGTTCGGCGCTGCCGCGGCACTGTCCGCAACGAGACCGAGGTAGGGTGCCGGGTCACCGGGGTCGAGCATGAAGGACATTGCCCCCATGTCGGCTTCGGTCCCGAACCCGGCGTTGTACTTCGTGAGATAGGCGCCCCATTCGAAGGTCTTGATCTCCAGCTTGATGCCGACCTTCGCGAGGTCGCCCTGGATCGCGGCGGCCATGCTCTTTGGTGACTGCATGCCCGAGCCGGACTCGGGGATCCAGAAGACCGCGTTGAAGCCGTTCGGGTATCCGGCGTCGGCAAGCA
>JANNUM010000057.1:0-6868 GCA_031395235.1 Chloroflexota bacterium | reverse complement strand
TCTCCTGTATGAAGCGACCGCGGACCTTCCGGTGCAGTCCGCGGAGGTGAAGACGCCGCTGGCGACCGCGAAAGGCGCGCGGCTCGCGGAGCCGGTCGGTCTCGTTCCGGTGCTGCGCGCCGGGATCGGCATGGTCGAGGCCGCGCTCGAGCTGATGCCCGAGGCGCAGGTGTGGCACATCGGGCTCTTCCGCGACGAGCGAACGCTGCGCCCCATCGAGTACTACAACAAGCTTCCGTCGGAGGCGACCGTCGCGGTCTGCCTGGTGCTCGATCCGATGCTCGCGACCGGCGGCTCCGCAGTCGCGACGATCGACATCCTCAAGAAGTGGGGCGCGAAGCGCGTCAAATACGTTGGCCTCATCGCGGCGCCGGAAGGGGTGCGCGCCCTCTCGAGCGCGCACCCCGATGTGCCGATCCACGTCGCTGCGCTCGACGAGCGCCTCAACGAGAAGGGCTACATCGTCCCGGGACTCGGCGACGCGGGCGATCGCCAGTTCGGCACCGGCTAGCTTCCGTTACGGCCCGGGATGAAACCCCGGAAAGGAGTGACGAGCGTTCGATCTTCGGTCGCATCTAGCTACCCTCCGTGACCGGATAGATCTCGTCCGCAACCAGCCCGTGGGCCTCACGGTGGACGCGGGTCGCGGCCTCCGCGCTCGGCGCGTCGACCAGGCAGAAGATCTTCCGGTTCTTCTCGTCGAACCAGTAGCGCAGGTACTGAACGCCGTACTTGCCTTGCGTCTTCACGTCGGCCAGGTGCGCGTCCGCGACGTCTTTCGCCTTCGCCCCTTCGGGCGCCCTCTGATGGATGTCCATGAACAGCGGCATCTCGCTCTCCTCAATGAATTCCGCCGGACCTCGCCGGCAAGGCGAGTTCTAGGAGGCGACCGTGTGGGTCACCGTGTGGGAACGGGCGAATCGCTGTAGGCGTGCGGCGAGGTCGGGCATCGGCCCCGCGAGCGCGATCCGCAGGCCCGCCTCGACATGCGTCGCGTCGGCGCCCTGCTCGGCCTCAACCAGATCGGCCAGTATCGAGGCGACGATCCACCGGTGACCCTGGCCGCCTTGCTCGCGAGCGAGCGCCTCTCGCAGGAGCGCGAGCGCCCGCTGTGCATCGCCGGCGGCCCGCGCGACCAGCCCAAGCCCTCGCAGCGAGAGCGCCTGCCAGCTCCGGTTGCCCGTCTCCGTCGAGATGGTCAGCGCCCGCGTAAAGCGGTCGGCCGCTCCCTCGCGGTCGCCCTCGATCAGGCGGGCCTCGCCTGCCTGGATCAGCGCCCACGGCAGGGGGGCGAGCAGTCCCTCCCGTTCCGCTCGGGCGACCGCCGCGTCGGCGAACGCCTTTCCCTCGTCGACCCGGGCGGTGCTCACGAGAACGCGCCCGAGTGCGGCCATCAGATAGGGGGACCAGCCGGCCTCCGGCAACGCCGTCCGCAGCTCCTCCTCCGCCGAAGCAAAGTCGCATCGATCGGCGTGGCAGAGGCCGAGCATCGCTCTGGCCCATCCGACAAGCTTCGTGTCGCCGATCTCCTCGGCCTGTCGCAACGTTCTGCGGAAGGCGGCCTCGGCCGCGCCGTAACGACCCTCGATCGCCGAGATCCGCCCCCGCTCACACTCGATCTCAGCCATCGCGCTGCGGTCCCCGAGCTCGCTCGCGAGGCGCAGCGCGTGTTGAAGCAACCCTGTCCATTCCTTTGAGGTGCCGACGCCCCCGGCCGTGTAGTTCTTCGACCCACAGATCAGCGCCCGCGCCTCGAGCGCGCGGTCCCCGCTCACGGCGGCCTCCCGTGCCGCACGCAGCGCGATCTCTCTCGCGCCCGCATAGTCGCCGGCTTTGAAGCGGACCTCGGCCGTCTCGAGGAGCGCTCGGGCCTGGACGTCGAGACGGAGAAGCGGTTCGGCTACCGAGCGCGCGGGACGCTCGAGCGGACGGGCCATCGACGCCGGGGCCTCGATGTGCAGTTCGTCTCGGTAACGGCGACGTACGTGCTCGAGATAGGACCGTGCTCTCTCCCGTTCGCCCTTCGCGACATGGATGTCGACCACGAGCTCATGGAGTGCGTCATCGAACGGCTCGCCACGGAGAGCGCGTTCGGCGATCGCGAGCGCACGATCGGGCTCGCGATGCGACAGCAAGGTAGCGGCCCAACGGAGCGCCTCCGAGGCGGCCGTCGCGATCCGAACGCGTTGGATCGTGAGCCAATCGTCGAAAGACGGCGCCTCATCGAATGTCATACCGTCCAGCAGCTCGCCGCCCACAAGATCCTCGATCGATTCTTCGTCCCAGTCGCCGCGCAGGAGCGACGTCGCGTCGACGAACATTTGACCACGCGGCTCCAGACTCAGCCGACCGTCTCTGCCGACTATTTCGGCGCCCGGCTCGAGCGCCTTCCGCACCTGACTCAGCGCCCAGCGCTCGGCGCCAAGGGGGTCGTCTGCGTCGCTCCAGAGGCGTTCGGCGAGCTCGCGGCGGGTGGGCGCGCGTTCTTCGAGCAAAAGATAAGAAAGCAGCGCCCAGGTCTTGCGGCCCTCGAGCCGGCGTGGATTGCCGTCACGCTCCAGAACAGGCCTTCCCAGGAGCCGTACCCGCAACGCCACGCCCGGAGTGTAAGAACAGGAAATCGCGTGCCCACCCTCGAGCTGATGGACGTCGCAGGTGGCCCGCGCGGACGCTCGGCATCAGGTGCCGACGACCACGCCGCCGTCGACGCTGAGGACCGCGCCGTTGATGAAGCTCGCCTCCTCCGACGCGAGGAACAGGTATGCGTTCGCGACGTCGCGCGGCTCGCCCATGCGACGCACCGGCGTGCGTTCGACCATTCCCTTCAGGATCGCTTCGGGCATCTGCCGCACCATCTCGGTCGCGATGAAGCCGGGCGCGACCGCGTTCACCGTGATGCCTTTCGGCCCGAGCTCGCGCGCCCACACCTTCGTGAGTCCGATGACGCCCGCCTTCGTCGCGACGTAGTTCGACTGGCCGAAGTTGCCGTAGAGGCCGACGACCGACGACGCGTTGAGGATGCGGCCCCAGCCTTTCTTCATCATCACCGGCGCGACCGCCCGGCCGCAGATGAACACGCCTTTCAGGTTCACGGAAATGACCGAATCGAACTGCGCGTCCTCCATGCGTCCGACGACCTCGCCGTCGTTGACCTTCACCAGCTGCCCATCACGCAGGATGCCGGCGTTGTTCACGAGGATGTCGATACCTCCGAGCTTCGCGACGGTCGCGGCGACGGCTGCCTCGACGGCACCCGCGTCGGTGACATCGACCCGCTGGTCCGCGCCGTCGCCCACGTCCCAGGTCACCACGGTCGCGCCGGCCTCGCGGAACACACGTGCGGTTTCGGCGCCGATCCCGCGCGCGCCTCCGGTTATGACCGCCACCCGGCCGCCGAGTCTCATCACTCCAGATCCCTCCTCGTCATTCTGCTTGGTACGCCGCCTGCGGCTATCGTTCGGCACTGTGACCGGGCTCCTCCTCGTCAGCTCCGCTCTTGTCGCATTCCTACTTGCCGCCGCGATCACACCGCTGGTCGGCCGGCTTGCGGAGCGACTCGGCATGCTCGACATACCTGGTGGACGCCGCATGCACGCGCGTCCGATCCCGCGGCCTGGCGGCCTCGCGATCGCGCTGGCCTTTGGTCTCACGATCTTCGCCTTCTGGGTCATCGACCGCCTCGCCGGCCATCCGTTCCTGATCCCAGAGGAGGTCCGCTCCTCACGCTTCACGCTCACCGCCCTCGCCGCGCTCCTCGGGATGGGGCTGGGTCTGATCGACGACGTGTTCGAGCTCCGCGCGCGCTGGCAGTTCCTCGGTCTCCTCGTCGTCGCGGCCGTCATCGTGGCGGCCGGGCTCCGCATCGATTTCGTGAACGATCCGTTCGGCGATGGGCTCATCGAGATCGCCGGCATCGTCGCGATCGCGTTCACGGTCTTCTGGATCGTCGGCATGAACGTCGCGCTGAACTTCATCGACGGGCTCGATGGACTGGCGGCCGGGGTCGCGGCGATCGCCGCCCTCACGCTGGGTGCCCTGGCGCTCCTGCCGCAGGTCAACGAGCCGTTCGTCGCCTGGATGGCGTTCGCGCTCGCGGGCGCGACCGGTGGCTTCCTGTTGTTCAACTTCCATCCAGCACGTCTCTTCCTCGGCACGACCGGCGTGACCTTCGTCGGGACCATGCTCGCGGTGCTGTCGATCTTTGGCACGGCGAAAGTGGCCGCGGCTCTGCTCGTCCTCGGCGTCCCGATCATCGACACCTTCTATGTCATCGTGCGGCGGATGGCGCAGGGCCAGCCGCCGTTCGCGCCGGATCGCGGCCACTTCCACCACCGCCTGCTCGACGTCGGTCTCTCGCACGCGCAGGCAGTGCTGCTTATCTACGGCGTGACGATCGTCCTCGGCGTGCTCGCGTTCATCACGAGCGGTCGCACGCAGGTCATCTCCTTCCTCGGGCTCGTCGTCCTCTTCGGCGTCACGGTCGTCGCGCTCGCGCAGCGCGCCCCGAAAGCGAAGGAGCTGGACCCCGGGCTGTATGCCGAGGAGGCCGACCGCTTCTAGCCCGCGCTCTTCTCGCTTGCGTCGGCGGGCGTCTCTGTCGCTCAAACTCGCCCGCTCCGCTCGCTCGCAGGTCCGGGCGCTCGCGTCGCGGGCTCAACTTCGCTCCAGAGACGCCCGCCGCCGTCAGCCGCACACGCGCACAGCGCTCACACTTTCGCTTAGGTGAACAAGCCGAAGGTGCTGATAGGCACCTGTTCCTGGACGGATCCGACTCTCCTCGAGTCGGGTTGGTATCCCGACAACGTCGCGAAGAAGGCGGATGAGCGACTGAGGTATTACGCCGAGCGCTTCTCGCTCGTCGAGAACGACGCGTCCTATTACGCGCTGCCGGACCAGAGGCAAGCGAAGCTCTGGGTCGAGCGCACGCCCGACGACTTCACAATGAACTTCAAAGCCTTCGCGACCATCACGACGCATCCGACCGATCCGAAGCGACTTCCGAAGGAGCTGCGCGAGTCGCTACCGGAGGAGATCCGCGCGAAGAAGCGCGTCTATCCAAAGGATCTGCCCAAGGAGATCATCGACGAGATCCATGCGCGGTTCTGGGTCGCGCTCGAGCCGCTGCGCAAGGCGGGCAAGCTTGGCGCCATCCTGCTGCAGTACCCGGACTGGTTCACGATCACTGGGAAGAACAAGAACGAGATCCTCCGCGCGCGCGAGCTATTGCCGGACGACAGGCTCGCCGTGGAGTTCCGCAACCGGCTGTGGATGGAGGAGCGCAACCAGGGCGAGACGCTCGCCTTCCTGCGCGACAACGGGCTCAGCTACGTCGCGGTCGACGAGCCACAGGGCTTCCGGTCGAGCATCCCGCCAGTGGACGCGGTGACCGCGCCGCTCGCCCTCGTTCGGTTCCACGGTCGCAACGCCGAGAACTGGAAGCAGCCCGGCCTCACCGCCGCGGAGCGCTTCGACTATTCCTATAAGAAGAACGAGCTCGAGGAGTGGCTACCGAAGATCAGGCGAATGGAAACGGCGTCCGAGGAGATCCACCTGCTCATGAACAACTGTTACGGCGACAAGGCGGTGAACAACGCGCGCGAGCTCTCGGAGCTGCTCGCCCGCTAGCGGCGGTACCGTAGCGTCAGGTGCCGAACCGGCTGCTCTCGGACTTCCATCCGCGCTAACGGCTCGCGAGTGTGCCGCACACGACGCGCCGCTTCGCCTGCCGTTCCGCGCTCGCGCTCTCACCCGAGGCGCGCACGTTGGCGGTCGTGTCCGATCAGGGCGCGGGTACCTATGAGGCTTGGACGCTGCCCGCGACCGGCGGCACCGAGCCTTCACCAGCTCTACGTGCGTCATCCCGACGGTCCGGTCGCGCTGGTGTCCGTCGATCCCGCGGGCAAGGTGCAGCGCCTGCTCTCGTGGAACGCCGCCTCGCCCGACGGACGGCGCGTCGCGTTCTCGAGCAATGCACGTGCCGCGACCGACATGGACATCGTCATCGAGAACGCGCAGCCGAACTGGCGCCGTTTCCTCGCGCGCTGATCGGCGACGCCGAGCGCGACCGCGAGAAGCTGGTCGAGCGCTCACTGATCGCGCACATCGAGAACGTGCGCTGTCCGATGCTCATCCTCCAGGGCGAGAACGATCCACGCGTTCCGCAGGAGGAATCGGACCAGGTCGTCGAGCGCCTGCGCGCGCTCGGCCGTCGCGTCGAGTACGTCGTCTATCCGGGCGAGGGTCACGGCTTCACGCAGCGCGCGAACGCCGAGGACGCCTACGGCCGGATCGTGCTTCCGAGAAGCACTCCGTTGGCCCAGTACGCGCCTGTCGCGCCGGCCGGAAGGATGTCGTACGTCGCGCCACCGGCGTACAAGACGCGCTCGATGCTCGCGATGCGCGCGCCATCCAGCGTGTCTCCTGCCGCGAGGCCGCCGACGCGGCGTCCGTCGGCGGTCGGGTGGCCTGGCGACACGAAGGCGAGGCGTCCGTCCTGGAGCGCGAGGCGCACGACCTCGTGCGTCGCGGGCACCGGTGTGCTGCCGACGGCGACGAGCGGCGCCGCGACCCGCGCGCCCATCGCGTCGATCGTCCACACGACGTCGCCGACGCGCAGGTCCTGAGCAGCGACGTCACCGCTCGGAGTCGCGATGCGCGTTCCGAGCGCCAGACAGATGGGGCAGTTCGGCGGTCCGGCTGCCGCGCGAGTCAGGACAACGACCTTGCCGTCCGCGAAGGCACGTCCGAAGACGTGTTCGCCGATGTTGGCCGCGCGTTGCGCGAGATAGTCGAAGCCCCAGACGCCCGGCCCAACGGACGCGAGCGGTAGCGCCTCGAGCGTCTTCCATTCGCGATAGACGGCGAGTTG
>JANNUM010000053.1:0-4795 GCA_031395235.1 Chloroflexota bacterium | reverse complement strand
ATGCCGACGCCGCGATCGACCGAGTGGCCGCCTCGGGACTGCGGGGTCGCGGTGGCGCGGGCTTCCCGCTCGCGGACAAGCTGCGCGCCGTGAGAGCCAATGCGGTCGGACGCGACGCCTACGTCGTCACGAACGCCTACGACGCGGACCCCGACAGTCCGCTAGCGCGCACGCTGCTGGAGCGCCACGCCGAGCTCGTCGTGCGTGGCATCGAGATCGCCATGGTCATCACCGGCGCGACGCGCGCGTTCCTGTACCTGCATCCGGAGGCGGCAGGCGCGCGCGACGCTGCCGAGCGCGCCCTCGCCAGCCGAAACGACATCGAGATCACGCTCGGGCCGGGCGGCTTCATGGGCGGAGAGGAAAGCGCGCTCCTCAACGTGCTCGAGTCGAAACGCGCGATGGCGCGGCAGCGTCCACCGTACCCGGCCTCGCAGGGCTATCTGATGCGTCCGACGCTCGTGTCGAGCGCCGAGACGCTGGCGTGGCTGCCGCTCGTCCTGGACGGCGCGAAGGCCGAAACGAAGCTCGTGTCGGTCACCGGAACGGTGGCGAAGCCGGGCGTCTACGAGGTCGACCTCGGGACCACTCTGGGCGCCATCCTCGACCGCGCCGGGGGCACGACCGGCGAGCTGAAAGCGATCCACGTCGGTGGACCCACCGGTGGCATCCTCGCGGCGCAGCGTCGGAGCACGCGGCTCGAGTATGAGGACCTGAAGGCCGCCGGCACGCATGTGGGCTCGGGCCAGATACGGGCGCTCGGCACCGATGTCTGCATGGTCCGTGAGGCCGGCCGCCTCTTCGCCTATCTCGCGAAGGAGAGCTGCGCGATCTGCGTTCCGTGCCGGGTCGGCACCAAGCGCGTGCAGGGGATACTCGACGGCGTCTCCTCCTCGCTCGGGCGCGACGCCGATCTGCCCTGGCTCAACGAGCTCGGCGATCACATGGAGCAGTTCTCGCTCTGCGGGTTCGGCATCACGGCGCCCTCGATCATCCGAACGACCATGCGCGAGTTCCCCGACGACTACCGCGCGCATATCAGCGAGCGCAAGTGTCCGACGGGTACGTGCACGACGCTCCGCGCGCGCCGCTACGAGACCATGGTCCAGCCATGAGCGAATCGTGTCAGGCGTGCAGTGGCTTCATCGAGAAGGGGCCCGATGGGATCTGGCGCCACCTCGCGCGCTGGGAGCCGTGCGTCAGCGCGCGGCCGCGGACGCGGACAGCGACGCTCATCAACGCTGAGCAGCGCCGCGCGCTCGCGCAGTACCTCTACTTCAAGATCGAGCGCAACGAGTGGAAGTACTGGGTCGTCGGCGGGGTCGTCATGTTCTACCTCGCGCTGCTGTCGCGTGGCGATTGGCGCATCTTCGCGATCGGGCTCGTGATCGGCGTCCTGACGACCTTCTCGCTCATCGCGACCGTCGAGCGCGCACATGCAAGCCTCCGGCGCGAGACGACGCTGATCCGCGTCACGGGGTCGCTGGTCATCGACACGCGCAAGGACTCCGCTAGAGAGACGCGCTTCGTGCGCATCGACGATCGCGAGCTTGTTCTCGACAGCGAGGTGCACGTGGGGCGGGAGCTCGGCGGCATCGAGTACACCGAGCGGCGCGGATACCCCCTCGCGATCTGGGACCGCGACGGCGATCTCGTTTGGCATCGACCGGAGTACGAACCCGCACCGCTCGGCGCCGATAGGATGGCCCTCACCGCATGAGTCTCCTCGAGCGCTTCCTCCAGCCCGGCGAATCCCAGCTGCCGACGGTCTCGCACACCGGCGAGATCCCGTCGGGCCAGCCGACGTGCACGATCACGATCGACGGCCAGGAGGTCACGGCGATACCCGGCGAGGCGATCCTCCGCGCCGCGCAGCGGGCGGGCTTCAACGTGCCGACGCTGTGTGACGACGAGAAGCTCGCGCCGGCCGCCGCGTGCCGTATGTGCCTGGTCGACATCGAGGGCCAGGCCCGGCCGCTGCCTTCGTGCCACATCGCGGTCGAGCCGGGCATGAAGATCGTGTCGAGCTCGGACGCGCTCTTCAAGCTGCGGAAGCAGAACCTCGAGTACATCCTCAGCGACCACAACGCGTACTGCATGCCGCCCTGCCAGATCAGCTGCCCGACGCACATCGACATCCCGGGCTACCTAGAGCTGATGGCGAAGGGCCAGCATGTCGAAGCGGCGCGCCTCGTCAAAGAGGTGCTGCCGTTCCCGTACATGCTCGGCCTGGTGTGCCCCAAGCCGTGCCAGGAGGTGTGCCGTCGCGGGCTGGTGGAAGAGGAGATCGCGATCTGCCAGTGCCACGGCTACACCGGCGAGCTCGTCATGGAGATGGACATCGCGCCGACGCCGTTCCCGCAGAAGGTCGCGAGCGGCAAGCGCGTCGCGGTCGTGGGCGCCGGCCCAGCGGGCATGACCGCCGCGTACTACGTCGCGCTGAACGGTCACGCGGTGACGGTGTTCGACATGATGGACAAGCAGGGTGGCATCTGCCGCTACGGCATTCCCGAGTACCGCCTCCCGAAGGTGAAGCTCGACAAAGAGCTGAACTCGCTGTGGCAGCTGCGCGACACCGAGTTCAAGGGCGGCAAGAAGCTCGGCCGTGACTTCACCGTGGACCAGCTGCTCGCGCAGGGCTACGACGCCGTCTTCCTTGGCATCGGCGCGTGGAGCAGCAACCCGCTGCGCATCCCCGGCGAGGACCTGCCGGGCGTCATCGAGGCCATCAGCTATCTCCGACAGAACGCGGAAGGCGATCCGGTCCCGGTGGGGAAGGGCAACCGCGTCGTCGTCATCGGGGGCGGGTTCACGACCTTCGACTGCGCGCGCACGTCACGACGCCTCGGCGCCGAGGTGACGGTTGTGTACCGCCGCTCGCGCAAGGAGATGGGCGCGCACTACAGCGAGGTCGACGACGCGGAGCACGAGGGCATCAAGCTCGACTTCTACGCCGCTCCCGTCAAGGTCGTCGAGAAGAACGGTCGCGTCGGCGGCATCGAGTTCCAGCGCATGGCGCTTGGCGAGCCGGACGCTTCGGGCCGGCGCCGCCCCGTGCCGGTCGACGGCGCCAACTTCACGATCGAGTGCGACACCGTCATCCCCGCGATCGGCCAGATCCCGGTCCTCGACTGGATCGAGCGCGACACGGGCGTTCGCAAGAGCAAGCGCGAGACGATCATCACGAACGGGGCGCTGATGACCGATCGCCCCGGTGTCTTCGCCGGCGGCGACGCTCAGATGGGCACGCGCACGGTGATCGAGTGCGTCGCGCAGGGCAAGCTCGCGGCGAAGGCGATCGACCGCTACCTCGCGGGCGACGACATGGCCCTTGTGGCGGAGGAGATCGCCGAAGAGGAGAAGGTCCCCGAGCTCATCGACATCGTCCCGTACAAGCCCGAGGAGCCGCAGGTACGCATGCCGATGCTGCCGTTCCCGGAGCGCGTGCAGTCGTTCCAGGTCATCGAGAACGGCTACACGAAGGAGCTCGCCGAGAAGGAGGGCGCGCGATGCCTCCAGTGTGTGTGCCCCGACGTCGGCCGCTGCCACCTGCAACGGTTGTCGGTCGAGCACGGCCTGACGGAGAACCGCTTCCACCGCGCCGAGCCGATCGACTACCACGACTACGAGTACGACTTCAGCCACGACTTCATCCTCCGCGACCTTAACAAGTGCATCAACTGCACGCAGTGCGTGCGGATCTGCCGCGACGTCATCGGCGCGAACTGCTACGGCCTGATGGGCGGCGGCTACGACTCGATCGTGACGACGCCGTGGAACGTCTCGCTCTCGTACACGGACTGCGTGTCGTGCGGCGCGTGCGCCGAGACCTGCCCGACGGGGGCGCTGATGATGCGCGAGCGCGACCTCCAGACGTACGAGCTCGACGTCGTCCGCTGCATCTACTGCGGCGACTGCGTCGAGGTCTGCCCGCACGGCGCGCTGGGCGAGACGCCGAACTTCGAGCTCGCGACGTACAAGCGCTTCGGCGTCACGGTGCTCGCGAAGGAAGAGCTCGCAGTGGCGAAGACCTGGAAGCCATCGGAGCAGGTGCCGACCAATGGCGATGGACACGGGGAGATACGACCGCCCGAGGTCCGTCCACCCGCTCCGCCGCGCTGGGGCGCCTGACGCTCCGCGACCGGCTCGTCGCGCGCATTCGCGCGCGCGGGCCAATGACCTTCGCGGAGTACATGGAGGCGGCCCTCTTCGATCCACAGGACGGTTACTACACGTCGCGTGTGGCCCTGGGGTTCGACGGCGATTACCTCACGGCCCCCGACCTCGGACCGCATTTCGGCCGAGCCCTCGCGCGCGCGTTCGTCGATCTGTGGGCGCAGCTCGGAAGGCCCGTGGCGTGGGATCTCGTCGAGGCAGGCGCCGGACGCGGCGTGTTCCTTCGCGACGTGCTCGTGGCGCTCGAGCGCGAGCGGCCGGATGCGGCCAAGGGCGCGCGACCCACGATCGTCGAGGTGTCCCCGCCTCTCCGCGAGCAACAGTCGACAACGCTCGCCGGGCGCGATCTGCGTTGGGCGTCGGACGCGCGTGCTCTCGCGCCGGTGCAGGGCGTCATCTTCGCGAACGAGGTGCTCGACGCATTCCCGGTCCACGTTCTCGCGCGGACCGCGGAAGGGGTGCGTGAGGTATTCGTCGAGGAGCGCAGCGGTGCGCTCGCCGAGACACTTCGGGCGCCGAGCCTTCCGGAGCTTGGCTGGCGCGTGCCCGAGCGACTGCCGCGCGATGGCCGCTGGGAGGTGAGCCCCGCGGCCGAGGGATGGGTCGCGAGCCTCGCACC
>JANNUM010000043.1:0-4480 GCA_031395235.1 Chloroflexota bacterium | reverse complement strand
GCTGCTGCGGCAGGACCTGGTCGCGACCGGCGTGGCGACCGACGCGCAGCTCGTGCAGGCGCTCGCCATCGGACGCCTCTCCACCGGGCCGAGCGGGCTCTGGGTGGTAAGTCTCGGCTACCAGCTGGCCGGGCCGCTTGGCGCGGCGATGGCGCTCGTCGCATCGACCCTCCCACCGCTCGTGATCCTCCCCGCGACCACCGTAGGCCGTCGCTGGCTTCTCTCGGTGCCGTTCGCCGGTCTGGTGCGCGGTGCCGCGCTCGCGACGGCGGGTCTGCTCTGCGCCACGGGAGTCTCGCTCATCGTGCCCGCTGGCAACGCGCCGTCATGGTGGCAGGTCGTCGTCGGGATCGCGGCCGCGGCCCTCACGTATCAAGGTCGTCTGCATCCCGCCGTCGTGGTCATCGGTGGAGCACTGCTCGGTATTTGGCTCGCTGCGTAAGTTCTTCAGGCGCCCTCTTCCGGGCCGCCGACCGCGGCGGCGAATGCGAGATCCTGCGGCCGGACCTTCTTGGGCTCGAAGGCGCGCACGCTCTTCGTCATGCGCGTGAGCGCCTCGGCCACGGACATCGGTGGCCCGGCGCCCTTCTTCGTTGGGATCCAACGGACCGGATTGCAGCGGGCGACGACGACCGCACGCAGATACGGGCTCCTCATCCCCATCTCCTGCAGCACCTTCATGTGCGCGCTCACGCGGTCGTCGATGTCGAGCACGCGCACCGCCCACTGCTCGCGCTGACGCAGCGCCGCGGGCAGCGTCTGGTCGAGGAATAGCTCGACCCGGCGCAGCATCGAGTTGTACGACGAGCCGGAGAAGCGGTCGCGCTTCTCGTACGCGCAGCCGAGCGTGAGGAACGCCGGCGACTCGAACGAGGTCGCGTGGTCCTTTTCCTTCGAGCGTGACTGCTCCGTCGCGAGCGAACGCGCCATCCGGATCACCTCGAGGCTCCGATCGCGCAGGTTGTGTGCCTTTTCCGTGTTCAGGGCGAGGATCCGATACGCGAGCGCCGGGTCCGCGGTCGCGAGCACGGTGATCGATCGCTGACCGAGCTGGCGCGCCGCGGCGATGCGGTGCCGCCCGTTGGGTGAGAGGAAGCCTTCCTTCGCGGGGATCGCAATGACCGGATCGAGGAACGCGCCGGTGTCGCCGATCGCGGTCGCAAGGCGCTCCGCGTGCGTCCGCGAGAGGTCGCGCTGGAACGACGTCGCCTCCACCGCACCGACGGGCAGCGTGGCGAACACGAGCGGCGTGCCGCCGTACGGATCGCGATACGCGCCGATCACCGCGCCGCGTGACGAGCGGATGTGCGCGACGAGCTCGCCGATCTCCGGGTCATCGGTCGCGATCGCGCTCTGGGCGGCCTCAGGACCGCGCGGCTCGGCCGGGCGGCGACGCTTGCGGGTGGTCTTGCGGGTCGTCTTCCCGGTGGTCTTCTTCGCCATCGTCTTCTTCGCGGGCATGGCCGCTCACTCTAGCGCCGGCGTCAGCGCGCGACCTGTCGCGCGGGATGCGTGACGATGTCGACGGTCTGCGAGAAGTCGATCAGCACGGCGCGTTCGCGCCACCACAGGACGTTGAAGGGCGGAGAGATCGCCGTGGACGCAATTAGGGCGATGGACTCGGTCGCCCCCGTTGCTGCGGCACGATGAGGTCGTTGCCGAAGATCTTCGAACGTGGCACCTCGTCGAGGAAGCGTTGGATGCCGTTGACGATCGAGGTGGCGACCCCATTGGCTTTGTTGACCATGAGGTCGCGATCGTGGCCGTTAGAGAGGAATCCCATCTCGACGATGGCGGCGGGCGTGTGCGCCGCCGCGGCGTGCTGATAGCGGCCCCAGTTGAAAGCAAAGTAGTTGGTCATGTTGCGACTAATTCCGGTAGCATCCCAGTCAAGACCGGTCAGTTTGGCGTACTCGTCGCGCAAGAGGCTCACAAGCTTGTCCTCGTACGGTCCACGGCGCGATCCGTGCGCGATCTTGAAGCCGCTCTTCTGTCCGGTCTCGTCGCCGTCGGCGTGGAGCGCAACGAATACGTCGGCGAGATAGCCCCGTGGCACGGTCGTCGGGATGATGTCGACGAGGTAGCCGCGCGCGGTGAGCTGTGCCTTCATCCGCTGCGCGATATCCATGTTCACGTCGACCTCATCGATCCCCGCCCACCTCGTCCCGGTCTGGAACGTGATACGCGTGCCGAGCTCGGCCGGCACCTGGTCGGTCATCCAGTGACCGACCTGGATCCCGATGCGCCTTGGTCCCGCCGGCATCGCCGGCCTCGGGATGCGTACCCCGTTCGCCTGCACGATGGCGCCGCCGGGTGGGGCGAGTGCGACGGGCGGGACACCGGGAACGTCGCGGGAGGGATCGAGGTCTTCGGGATCAATGTCCTGGAGCATCGGGAGCGGCGCGCCGGCCTTCACCGCGACGCCGTCAGGCCCGGGCTGGGCGCCAGGGAGGCCGACAACGAAGGGCACCCCTCCCGGTGACAGAACCCCGCACGAAACGACAGTGGCCGAGACGACCGCGAGACCGGCGACGGCGACCACGAACAGACGACGCATCTTCATAGGCTAAGCGACATGCACTTGACTGACCCACTTTATCCACTGGAATCCGCGATGGTCGGGTGCGATGAGACGCGCGGGATACCCGTGGCCCGCGCTCAAGGTTTCGCCCCCAACATGCGTCGCGATCAGAAGACGGTCTGCCTCGGCGATGGGAAACGACCAAGCGTGCCCGGTGAGCGACACGATATCGACACGCTTGGCTGACGCGCGCAGGCCGTGCCGGGCGAGCAGGTCGGCCAGCGTCACACCTCGCCAGCGTTGCTCGGTCCACCAGCCTCCGGTGCAGTCGAGCACGGCGTCTCGCTCTGTGAAGGGCAGGCCGAGCAACTCGTCGTAGCCGATCGCGCCGGGCGAGGCGACCTCTCCGTCGACCCGCATGCGCCAGGTCGCAACGTCGATCGCGGGCACGGCGTCGAAGGCCCAGATCGTGAGCGGGAAGTCGTTGCCGCTGAATGCCGCGGCGGCGCGTGACCCTGTGGAGCGCCGCGCCAGTCCGACACGATCGAGCGCGGCGGTTGCGACGACCGCGCCCACGCCGACTGCCAGCGCGCGCAGTGCGAAGCGTCGACCGGTGAGATCCGCAACGGCCGGCCACGACTCCCGGCGTCGCGCGGCGTGCGCGACCATCAGCGGAACAAGCGCGACGCCAACGAACACATGCACGTTGAGTAGCGAATACGCCAGGGGCCGGTCGAACGACACGATACCGATCGACCACGCCAGACCGATTCCCAACACGAGCAGGAGCGCGATGGACGCGAAGCCGCCCACGGCGAGGCTGACATCGAGGCCGCCCCGCGCACGACGGCGCACCGAGCGCCGTGCGATCCCGTACTTCCACGCGAGGACCAGCACGAGTCCGACCCCCGCGACGCGGTGCAGCACCAGTAGCGCGTCTGCCGTCGGCCGAGGCATGACCCACGCAAGCAGACCGGTCGCGACGAGAAGAGGAACGGCAACGAGGAGCGCGAGATTGACCAGCCGCCGCGGCATCCGGAAATGCTAGTCCGGCGCCGATGCGAGACTGGCCGCATGAACCCGGACGATCTCGTCTACCTGAGCCGCGAGCCGCTGAACGCTGAGACACCGCTTGAACGCCAGGTCGGCGTGATCACGCCCGCATCGCGCCACTACGTCCGCGATCACTTCGCGATACCCCAGGCGCCAAACCGCCTCGCGATCGATGGCGCAGTGCGTACGCCACTGCAGCTCGAGCTCGACGACGTCAAATCGCTACCGCCGCGCTCGCTCGTCGTGACGCTCGAGTGCGCCGGCAATGGGCGGGCCTTCCTCGATCCGCCGGTCGCCGGCGAGCAGTGGCGTACCGGCGCGGTCGGAACGGCGGAGTGGACCGGCGCGTCGCTTCGTGCGGTCCTCGAGATGGCGGAGCCGCTTTCGAGCGCCGTGGAAGTCCTCTGCGTCGGCGCGGACGCGGGCACCATCGCGGACGTCGGCGCGCGTATCGCGTACGAGCGATCGCTGCCCATCGCCGACGCGCTGCGAGACGACGTGCTGCTCGCGTACGCCATGAACGGCAACGACCTTCCGCCCGAGCACGGCGCGCCGCTGCGGCTCATCGTTCCGGGCTGGTATGGCATGGCGTCGGTGAAATGGCTCGCGAGGCTGCGCCTTCTCGAGCGGAAGTTCGAGGGTTTCTTCCAGACGGACCGGTACGTCGTCGAAGACCGACCGCTGCGTGAGATCGCGGCACGGGCGTTGATCACGTGGCCACGGGACGGCGAGCGCCTCGCGGCACGGCCATTCGCGGCGCGCGGCTACGCCTGGAGCGGTAGCAGCGACCTCGCGCGGGTCCAGGTGTCCGCCGACGGCGGAGCGAGCTGGGGCGACGCGACATTGGGCGACGCGCTCTCGCGGTACGCCTGGCGGCAGTGGCACGCCCCCGTCGCGCCGCGCGCC
>JANNUM010000561.1:0-8851 GCA_031395235.1 Chloroflexota bacterium | reverse complement strand
GCTCCTTCGAAGCAAGGTGCTGCTCATCGGCGCCGGCGGACTCGGGTCGCCAGCCGCGCTCTACCTGGCCGCCGCGGGGGTCGGCACGCTCGGCATCGTCGACTCGGACGTCGTGGACGCGACCAACCTCCAGCGGCAGATCCTTCACACGACCGAGCGCATCGGTGAACCCAAGACCGAGTCAGCGCGTCAGACGCTCGAAGCGCTGAACCCTGACGTGAAGGTCGTCGGCTACCAGGAGCGTCTCACGAGCGAGAACATCGATCGCATCCTCTCCGAGTACGACGTGGTCGTCGACGGAGCGGATAACTTTCCGACGCGCTATCTCCTCAACGATGCGTCGGTGAAGCACAACAAACCGGTCGTGCACGGGAGCATCTACCGCTTCGAGGGTCAGGTGACCGTGTTCAAGCCGCGTGAGGGCCCGTGCTACCGCTGCCTGTTCCCCACGCCACCGCCGCCGGAGCTCGCGCCCTCATGCGCGGAGGCCGGCGTGCTGGGTGTCCTGCCGGGCGTGATCGGCACGATCCAGGCGAATGAGGTCATCAAGCTCCTGCTCGGGATCGGCGAGCCACTCGTGGGGCGCTACCTGCTGTTCGACGCCCTCGAGGGTTCATTCCGTGAGGTGCGGCTGCGCCGCGACCCGAAATGCCCCGTCTGCGGCGAGAACCCGACGATCACCGAGTACATCGACTACGAGGGCTTCTGCGCCTCCCCGTCCGAGTGGCAGGCCCAGCACGCTCCAAAGGTCAGCACCCCAGCCGACTAGCCGTTTTCCCCGGATATCCTGTGTAGATGCGTGCTCTTCGGCTCTTCGCGGCCCTGGCCCTCCTCGTCGTCGCCTGCAGCGGCGCGGCGCCGGCCACGACGTCTCCCACGCCCACCGCCTCGGTGGATATCAAGCGCGCGAAGCTGGACATCAGCTACGCGTCGCTCAGCGACCAGGACGTCCACAAGGTCTCGAGCAAGAAGATCCTCGAGAGCGCCATCGCCGCGCTAAACGCCGAGATCAAGAAGACCGGCGGCAAGGGCGAGATCGCCAAGATCGAGTTCCAGGACGTCAGCGAGACGACCGTCCCCGACTTCAAGAAGTTCGCCGAGGCGGCGGCCGCCGTGAAGGCGCTCAACCCGCAGATCACCGCCGATCGCTACGCCGACGTCGCGATCGAAGGGATGATGAGCGCGAGCCCGGACTGCCACACCTACTACGTCGACAAGTCGGGGGGCGTGCATCGCTCGCGCCCCGAGCCGGCGAGCGGGCAGACCGCGCGCATCCCGACCACCGGCACGCCGCTGGGCGGACCGGACGAAGCGGGCCTCACGGGTCGGATGCTGCCGGGCGGCATCGTCTACATCACCTGGCGCGAGTTCGCCGTGACCGGCACCTACAAGATCTTCGACGAGGTCCGCAAGATGATGGAGAAGGGTCTCGCCGCCGGCGGCAAGGCCTGGCTCTTCGACCTGCGCGGCAACGTGGGCGGCTTCGACGCGGACACGATCGCGGCGTTCTTCCTGAACGGGGAGAAGATGCTGAACATCGTCTACCGCGGCGGAGGCGCGACCGTGTCGACGAGCGCGCGCAAGGAGTGGCGTCTCCCCGACGCCTATCAGCTGCCGCTCGTCATCATCCTCAACGACCGCGGCGGATCGGGCCCCGAGGTCCTCGCGGCCGATCTCAAGGAGAACAAGCGGGCCACGATCGTGGGTGGCAAGAGCATCGGGTGCATGGGCGCCACATCCATCACGAACATGACCGACGGCTCCAGACTCGCTGTCGCGACCCAGGAGTTCGTGGGCGCGCAGACCGGGACGATCTATAACAACGTCGGTGTGCAGCCCGACGTCCAGGCAGACGACGCGACTGCGGTCGACAAAGCGATCGAGATCCTCAAGCAGAAGATCTGACCGCCCTCCGACAGAGACGAGAGCACGCTAACTCGCTGCGGACTGCCCCAGAGGTACCAGTACGAGAGTCCGGTTCGTACGCTGCGCGCCCGAATCGGGTCTCGCTGTCACGCTTTTGGTACCCCTAATGGGTTGGCGAGCGGCCTTCCGGTCGATATGGTCTGCGAACAGATCACTAGAGATCACTGAGGACGGGATTGGGGGCCATCACGTCGTGACAGTTGCCGCAGCAGCAAGGGTCGACTCGCTTCCTCCCTTCGAGCAGATGGGTCCGGTGCCGGACGTCATCGAGCGCGCTCGCAGTGGCGACCGGTCGGCATTCGCGGATCTCTACGACACGCACGTCGACGCGGTGTACCGCTACATCCTGTACCGCGTCCGTGAGCCCAGCGACGCCGAAGACATCACGAGCGACGTGTTCACACGCGCGTTCGCGAACATCCACCGCTACCGCTGGCAGGGCAAGTCGTTCCTGGCGTGGCTGTACACGATCGCGCGCAACGCGGTCACGGACCGCCGTCGCCGTCAGCGTCCGACCGTCGACCTCGACAACGCGTTCGGCCTCGCCGAGGACGGCCCGACCGCGCACGACCACGCGGTCCGTGGTGAGGAAGTCGACGCGCTGCGCGGCGCGGTGAAACATCTGACGACCGAACAGCAGGAAGTGCTCGTGCTGCGTTTCGTCGAGAACATGTCGAGCCGACAGGTCGCGAACATGCTCGGCAAGAACGAAGGCGCGATCCGCGCGCTTCAGTTCCGCGCGCTGGGCCGTTTGCGCAAGCTCATGACGACCGAGGTCGCCTGAGCGCCTGAAACTCCGCACACACGGCGGACATAGACATAGACTCAATACATGCGGCCTCGCACTCTTCCCCTGCTCCTCGCGGTGGCGTTCGTCGCTTCCGCCTGCGGTCTGCTGCCGGCCGAACTGCAGCACGAGCTGCTGCCCTCGCAGACCCAGTACAAGACCGCTGAGGCCGCGTTTTCGGTCCTGGTCGAGCGCCACGTCGACAAGCCCACGCCGCAGCAGCTGATCCCGGGGGCCCTCGACGGCGTCACGAAGTACCTGACAGACAGCAAGATCGACCCCGCGCCCACGGTGGACCGGCCGACCCTGACCGGCAGCGTGTGGTCCGATTTCGCCAAGTTCGCGGCCTCGCTCGACGCGGTCGTGCAGCGCTATCCGACCGCCGACAAGACCCTGATGGAGCGCGCCGCGGTCGACGGGATGGCGCGCGCGATGAACGAGTGCCACACCTATTACCTGAACCCCGACCGCGCGAAGGGCTTCAACCAGCGGCCCGCGCCGGTATCGGGCATCGGCGTCACGATCTTCCAGCCCGAGCCAGGCCAGACGATCGAGGTCATCGACGTCATCGCGAATACGCCGGCCGAGCGCGCCGGCGTGAAGAAGGGCGACAAAATCATCCGCGTGAACGGCGAAGACGTCTCGACGCTCACGACCGAAGAGGTCGCGACTCGCGTGAAGGGTCCCGAGGGCACGCAGGTCACGGTCACGTTCCTGCGCGGATCGAGCGAGGTCGAGTTCACGATCACGCGCGCGCGTTTCCAGAGCCCGCTCTTCACCAGCCGCATGGAGGACACCTCCATCGGGTACATCAGGATCCCGCAGCTGATCTCGAGCGTCGCCGATGAGGTCAGCGCCGCCGCCCGCAGCCTGTCGGCGCAGGGCGCCACGGCGTGGATCCTCGATCTGCGCGACGACCCGGGCGGCGAGCTCACGGTGGCGGTCAACGTTGCCAGCCTCTTCGTCCAGCGCGGCACGCTCGTCTACCAGGTCGGCCGGGACGGACAGCGCACCGCCGTGGACACGAACCCCGGCAAGTTCCTCGGCCTGACCAAGCCGCTCGTGGTGCTCGTGAACAAGAATTCGGCCTCGGGCAGCGAGATCATCGCCGCCGGGATCCGCGCCAACGGCGCAGGCACGGTCATGGGGACACAGACGGCTGGCTGTGTGGGAACCGGACAGCCACGCGAGCTCCCGGACGGGGGCCTGCTGCTGGTGACCTTGACCAAGATGCAGGACGCCAAAACGGGCGCCGACCTCAATGGGCCGGGCAAGGGTGTCGTGCCGGACAAGATCGTCGCGGACCCGGCGGACCAGCAGCTCCAAGCCGCGATCGCCTTCCTGCGGGGGCGCGCCTAGCTCTGCAGTCCCAGCGCGACGAGTCCCGCGACGAGCACCGCCACCCCGACGTACTGGTTCGGCGCGAGGCGCTCGCGCAGGACCAGGATCGCGAGCAGCGCGGGGATGAGC
This sequence comes from Chloroflexota bacterium, assembly GCA_031395235.1. GTDB lineage: Bacteria > Chloroflexota > Limnocylindria > P2-11E > P2-11E > CF-39. The sequence goes on along the minus strand of JANNUM010000561.1, from coordinate 4,668 downwards.
GGGTACGCCCCGCTCCCGGTCATGACGAACGACGCGAACCCGGAGGCGATCCCGAGGGACAGCAGCACGTTCGCGGCCGTGTCCAAGACACCGACGACCACGATGAGGGCGAGGGCTCGCCGATCACGGAGCGGCGCGAGCGACGTACGCCGCGCGACGACATAGACGACCAGGAGCAGAACGCTGAACGCGCGGAGCACGAGGATCATCCCGAGGCCGTCGGTCGCGCGGACCGCGGCGGCATAGAGCCAGCCCCAAACGGCGAAGCCAACGGTCGCGACCAGACCGAAGCGGACGCCTTCACTCGGACGACCGAGGGTCCGCCGAAGCGCTCCGAAATCTGTCGATGCGACCATGACACCGACGAACGTCACCGCGATCGCAGCACCCTGCCCCGCGGTGAGACGCTCACCGAGGAAGATCACGATCAGGACCACCGTGAGCGCCGCGTAGCTCGCGACGACCGGACTCACGACCGCGATCGGGCCGATCGCGAGCGCGCGGTAAAGCGCGGCGGCCGAGGTGACGCCGATCAGCCCGAGGACGAACCCGTAGCCGACGAGCTCTGGGGTGAGGACCGGCCAGCGGCCGAGCAGGGCGAGGATGATCGCGTAGCCAACGAGGCTGATGCTCTGCATGCCGATCGACGTCCGCCCGACACCCACGCGACGCGTCGCCATCGCGGCGGCGTAATCACCGAATCCGAACGCGATGGCTGCGCCGACGCCGTAGAGAAGAGCTTCGATGCGTGCTCAGCGCAGGGACGGACCCTGCGACCCCTTAGACCACGAGCTGTCGTGGCGCGCGAGTGAGGTTGCGCGAGCCTGTCTCGGTGATGACGAGCATGTCCTCGAGACGCACGCCGCCGAGCTCGGGCAGGTAGATGCCCGGTTCCACCGTGACGACGTCGCCCAGAGCGAGCGGCTTGGTGCCCGACTGGCCGACGCTCGGCATCTCGTGGATCTCGAGGCCCACGCCGTGTCCGGTGCCGTGGATGAAGCCGCGCGGCGGGCCGCCGTTCTTCGAGCGCTGCTGCCCGGGGCGCAGCGTGTCGTAGCCGGCCTCCCAGATCACGTCCTCGACCACCGCGTGCACCTCGCGGCCCGTGACACCGGGGCGCAGCGCCTTGATGCCGGCATCCTGCGCGCGCTTGGTGATCTCGTACATCCTCGCGATCTCCGCCGGAGGTTCGCCCTTGGAGACCGTGCGCGTCATGTCGGCGTAGTACCGGGTCGTCTTGTGCTGCGGAAAGATGTCCATGACGATCGCCTCGCCCGCCCGCAGCGGGCCCGAGCCGATCATGTGGGGATCGGCGGCCTGCTTCCCCGGCGCGATGATCGCGCCCTCGGACGCGCAGCCTAGCTCCAGCAGCCGTGACTCGACGATCGCGCGCAAACGCTCGGCCGTGAAGGGCTCGCCGTCGATCTCGAGCGTGCCATCGGTCCGGACGGAGGCGCGTTTCAGCGCATCCACCCCACGCGCCCACGCATCCTCGGTCGCGCGCTGCGTCGCCTCGAGCGCCGTGATCTCGTCGGGGCGCTTCGTGCGACGGCGCTCAGTCACGTCCCCGGCGACGACGAGCTCGATCCCGTCGGCCCGAAGGCTCTCGGCCATCCCGAGCGGAAACCACGGCGGGACCACGACGCGTCGCAGACCGCGTGACGCGAGAAGGCGTTTCGTGATCTCGATGTCGAGCTCCTCGCGCGTGATGCCTTTCGCCAGCAGCTCCTTGGCGCCGAAGTGGTCGATGTTGAAGACCTCGCGGGCCCGCGATTCCTTGCGCGCGCGGCCCTCCTCGAGCGAACTGACGACGATGACGACCTCACCATCCTGCTCGAGCGCGATGATCGGGTCGGGCGCGAGGAAGCGGGTCACGTGATAGACATCCGGGAATTTGTAGCCGTCGGCGTAGAAGAGAAGGGGTAGTTGCCCAGATCGGGCCCCGCCCTGGTCGGTGTCTTGGTCGGCCATCGCCGCCAAATCTAGGGCGTCCCGCGGCGCTACGCGGGCGCCGCCTCCTCGAGCGGCGCCTCCGGTTTGAAGCGCAACGTCGCGACCCGCACGCCGACGAGGATGATCGCGCCGCCGACGATCTGGAGAAGGGCGGGCCGTTCCCCCAGGATCGTGACCGCCTGGATGAGCGCGAAGATTGGCACGAGGTAGCTCGCCATCGAGGCGAGGCCCGCGCCGAAGCGCCGCACCGCCCAGTAGAAGAGCACGAACCCGATGGTCGTCGCGAAGACCACGAGGTATGCGATATCGAGCCACGCGCCGAGCGGCCACGACGGCACGTCGGCGTAGCCGTGTTCGAGGAAACCGAACGGGAAGAGCATCGCGGCACCGGCGAGGCAGGCGATCGCGGTGACGCCGAGCGGCGAGCCGTGCCGCGTCGTGATGGTCCCGAGGATCGAGTACACGCTCCAGCACGCAGCGCCGCCGAGCATGAGCAGGTCGCCGACGAGTCGCTCGCCGGTGGAGGTCAGCCCGGTCGCGCCGGCGATGACGATCGTTGCGCCCACCGTCGCGATGGCGAGGCCGATCAGCTTGTTCGCGGTGAGCCGCTCGCCGATGAACGATGCGAACAGCACCGTGAGCACGGGGTTGATCGTCGGCACGATGAGCGCACCGTCCGAGGCGGGCGTCATCGTCAGCGCGACGAAGACGAGAGCGTTGTAGCCGAAGATGCCGAACGCCGCCGCTAGGATCACGAGCGGGAGCTTCGCGAGACCCAGCGGCGCGCCCGTGACCCGCGCGATGAGCAGCATGAGGAGGCCGGCGAGCGCGAAGCGGATCGTCGAGAGCTCGATGGGTGGGATCGCCGCGACCCCGAGCTTGCCTGCGGTCCAGCTGCCACTCCAGCACAGCGCGACCGTTACGTACACGGCGAGTGTCAAGAGCCGCTGTCTCGACGTGATCGCGCAATCGTATCGCGCTACCGGAGTGGAGGCGCATGCTGGCGCGATGGGGAACACGATCGGCGGGCTTCTCGCCGAGCGCCGCGGCCATTTCCAGATGGAGTCGGGTTATCACAGCGGATCGTGGTTCGAGCTCGGATCGCTCTTCGACCATCCGGGCGAGCTCCGTCCATTCGTATCGGAGCTGGCAAGACGCCTTGCGGCGCATGGCCCCGATGCGGTGTGCGGTCCGATGACGGGTGGGGCGAAGCTGGCGCAGCTGATCGCGACCGAGCTCCGTATCGGATGTTTCGAGGCCGAGCGGTTCGAGATAGCCGGGGCGAGGTGCGGGGGAGATCGGTGGCCATCGTCGACGATGCGATCAGCGCCGGCTCCGCCGTGCGCGGGACGTATGCCGAACTCGTCGTCTGCGGTGCGCGGCCGGTCGCGCTCGGCGCACTCGTCGTGTTCGGCCAGGCGGCCGCGCAGTTCGCCGCCGAAACGGGCCTCGCGCTCGAGGGGATCGAGCGGATGCCGCTCGCTGTGTGGCAGCCCGCCGACTGTCCGCTCTGCAAGGTCGGTATCGCCGTGGACAAGGTCGCTGCCCGCAGTGGCTAGCTGATCACCGGCGGCGCAGCAGCGAGAGGCCCTCACCGCTTGCGATCTCATCGAAGCCGAGCTTCTTCAACTCGTCGACCTCGGCGAGATGTTTCGCGACATCGCGGTTCACATGGGGAACGGCGTAGTCGAGGATCACGTACTGCGCGTCACACGGATCGAGGCCGACGAGGTTGTAGTTGAAACGCCGCTGCGGGATCTGGGTCGTGAAGAAGTCGCGTGACGATACGGCCGCATCGGCTGGGATCGCGCGGACCGCGGCGAGGAAAGGCTCGTAGCGCGGCTCGCGCGCGAGGATCGGCTGGCCCGACGGCGCGCGGTCTGGCTCGCCTCGGAGAAATGCCTCCGCGAAATTCAGCGAGAACGGCAGCCCGCCGAACGTGAACGCGAAGAAGAGAGTGCTCGCGACGACACCGCGCGTAACGCGCCGGCGCCAGCGATCACCGACAGCCGCGACCCCCAGGATCGACGCACCCAGGGCGAGCGGGATGAGCGGAGCGCCGTACTGGTTGTGGAGCGTGTGCAGGCCCCCATAGTCGGAGAGCATCAGATAACCAAGTGGCGGCAGGGACGGAACGATCGCCCACTTCGATCGCAGCGCGAGTCCGAGACCCGGCCCGAAGAGGCTGAGGACGAAGACCACTTTCGAGCCGTCCTCGCCCTGTCCAAGGACCGCGAGCGCGCGCAGCGGATCCAGTAGCAACGTTCGCGCGATCTCGAACTCGTCGCGGCCAAGACTGGCGTAGCGGCCGAGGTACTGGTACGGAAGGCCCGCCGCGAACGCTGGAATGATGATCTTGAGCGTCACGACGAACGCGACGATGCTGCCGACGATCACGACGGCGCTCAGCCACCAGCGCCGCTGGAACGCGAGCGCGACCCCGAAGCCGACGCCGATGACCGCGACCTCTTCCTTGGCGAGCAGCGCTGCGAGGAGACAAAGGATCATCGGGACTGAGCGTCGCGTCGCGAGAAAGTACATCGCGAATCCGAGTGGCGCGACAGCGAGGGTGATCTCGTGGAAGTCATACAGCGCGATGAACGAGAGAGGGGCGCTCAATAGATACGCCGCTACCCACACGAGCCGTTGCGCGCTGGTGTGAAGAAAGTGGCGCGCGAGCAGGTAGATCGGCCACACACCGAGCGCGAGCGCAAC
>JANNUM010000458.1:0-3280 GCA_031395235.1 Chloroflexota bacterium | reverse complement strand
TTCGCGAGCTCGCCGACGCGGGCGCTCTGCTCGCTCAACACACCGAGCTGCCGAGACAGGTCACTCAGCGACTTTTGCGTTGCGCCGGTCTGCGTGAGTACTTGCTGCTCGGTCGTGCTCAGCGTGCGCTGCATCTCGGTGCGCAGGTCTCGGAGCGCGCTCGCGTTGGTTGTCCGGAGCTCGTCGAGGCTCGCTCGGAGCAGGTCGAACGTCGGCCCGAAGTCCGCCGTCGGCGAAGGCGGCGGCGAGCCCGCGCGTCGGAGCGTGACGACCAGGAACAGCGCCGCCCCCGCGACCGCGACAGCCAAGAGCGAGAAGGCGACCACCGGTTCGACGAACATGCGTTCTAGTCTAGCCACGGGACGCGCAATCGGCTACAACGCGCCGCGGCGATGAGTGAGACTCCGCGGCCCCCACTGAGCTTCGCGCAGAGCGTGATCTTCGGCTGCGGTAACTTCGGCGCCAACGTCGTCTACAGCTTCCTCAACGGCGCGGCCGGCCTTTACCTGAACCGCTACCCGGAAGTCCCCACTTGGGCGGTCGGCCTGCTCGCTCAGGAGCGCTCGCTCGCAGGAGCCCTCGTGCAACCAATTGTGGGCGCAATGTCCGACCGCACCAGAACGCGCTTCGGTCGCCGCCGGCCTTACTTCGTGATCGGCGTCGCGCTCACGGCCGCGTCCCTCATCTACCTCGCGGGCTTCCCGCCGATCATCCCGATGCTTCTAGTGCTTTCGATCAACGCGTTCTTCCTCAACGTCGCAGTGGACCCGTACATGGCGCTCCTCGCCGACCTGGTGCCGAGCGACCAGCGAGGCCGGGTCGGCGCGCTCCTCGCGATCTTTAACATGCTCGGCCAGATCGCGGCCACCGTCGCGGCACTTCTGCTGTGGGACCGTTCTCCCGAGCTGGTGTTCCTCATCGTGGCCGCGGCGCTGGTGGTCTCCTTCGGCATCACGACCATCTTCATCAAGGAGCCCGCTGCGCCGCCGCGACCAAGCGAGCCCGTGGGGATCGACATCGGCGGCTACCTCCGCGACCTCGCCGGCCGGCGGGATCTCTTGCTCTACGTCCTCGCGGCTGCGCTCTACTGGATGGGGACGGGTGGCGTACTGCCCTACCTCACTCGGTTCGGCGTCAGCGTCCTCGGACTGAGCGAGGGGGAATCCTTCCAGCTGCTCCTGCCCGCACTCGCTGGCACGATCATTGGAGCGGTGCCTGCGGGTTATATCGCCGACCGGCGAGGCAAGAAGCCGGTGCTTGCGGTGGGTCTCTTCGCCTACTCGTTGATCGCCATCGTCGCCTCTCAGGTGGCGACCCTCCCTCAGGCCCTGCTGGCGATGGGAGTGATCGGCCTCGCCAACGGCGTTTGGACCGCGCTCGCGGTGCCGCTCCTCGTCGATCTCGTGCCGCAGGAGCGCGCTGCGGAGATGACCGGCCTTGGATCCGCGGTGTGGTCCCTGGCCCAGCCGATCGGCGCCGTGATCGCCGGCTTGCTGATCGCGTCCGCCGACAGCTACCGCGTCTCATTCATCGGGGCGGCGGTCTTCATCTTCCTCTGCTTCGTTCTCCTGCTCTTCGTCCGCGCTCCCGGAGTTCACCGCTCCTAGGACCGGTCAGGTGTCTCTGCGCAGAGACGAGCGCTCCCGAAGGAACCGCGGCGTCCGCCGGTTGTATTGCCCTTAGGTGGCGAGGGGCCGCGTCGCCAACCGATAGCGACGGAGGTAGCGACATGCGCTCATTGACCCTCTTCCTCGCAGTCCTCGCGCTCGCGCTCGGCGCTCTGGCGACGCCGGCGCTCGCCGGGGGCTGGGCCGTCACGACGTTCGACGACATGCCCGGCCAGTTCGTCTCCGGCCAGGAGTACACGCTCGGGTACACGATCCGGCAGCACGGCGCAACGCCGATCAATGTCGATAAGACGGAGATCCTCGCCGTGGCGACTTCCGGGAGGACGCTCGCGTTCCCAGGCAAGTCGCAGGGCAACGTGGGCCACTACATCGCCAGCGTCTTCTTCCCCGCCGGTGGCACGTACACCTGGCAGGTCACGCAAGGAGCGTTCGCGCCGCAGGACCTCGGTAAGATCACCATTCTCGCCGAGGCAGGTACGACCAGCGACAAGGCCGCAGCCGCAGACAAGACGGCGGCGGACAAGGCCGCCGCTGTGGAGAAGGCCGCGATTGCCAGCAAGGCCATCGCCGCCGACAAGGCTGCGGTCCCCAACAACATCACCGCCCCGGCAACGGCGCCCGGCACCCAAAGCAGCGACCCGGTCAGCTCATTGCTGCCCTTCGCCGCCGCGGCTGCTGCCGCGATGTCCATCTGGCGACTCGTGACCATGCTGCGCGCGACGCGTCGCCTTCGAGCGACCGCCTGAGTCTGATGCTTAGGTCGATCGCGGAGCTCGCCGTCTACGGAACGTTCGCCGCGCTGTTGACAGCGGCGAGCTTGGCGCCCCAAACAGACGACGCGGCGAGCTCCGCGGCGACCAGCACCCCTACCCCTGATGAGCGGATTCCTGCCGTCACCAACGATCGCGGTGCACTCCTTTTCGCCGTCAAAGGCTGCGTCGGCTGCCACATTCATAGGGCGGTCCCGAGCTCGCGCATGCGGGTGGGGCCCGACCTCTCAGCACTGGCGGAGCGCGCCGGCACCCGTGTCACGGGACTCGATGCCCGGGCGCTACGTGTGGCAATCCCTCCGGGAGCCGCGTGCGTTCGCGGCCTCCGGCTACGACACACAGATGCCAGATCTCCGGCTCACCGACGAGGAGATCGACTCGCTGACCGCATTCCTGCTCTCATCCGCACGCTGATACCAAATCTGGATGCTGTCTCTGCACAGAGACAGGTCGCCGTCAGCGGATGGTGAGCGAGCTCGGACAGATCTGGTGGTATGGGCACTGCTGACAGGTCTTCACACCCTTGATCGGGGCCGCCGCGAAGGCGCGATCGCGGATCTTCGCAGCCGTGCTCGTGACGACAGTGCCGACGACGCTCATGTCGGCGTCGGTCGGCTTGATGACGCCGCGTTGGCCCGTCTCGAGGAAATGGAGCGCGGCTTCCGCCGGTCGTGCGCCGTACATCTTCTCGTGCGCCAACGCGTATAGGCGCAGCTGCAGATCCTGATTGGCCGCCTGCTGCGGTCTGTCACTTCCCTCGTCGATCGCGGTGGACTTGTAGTCGACGACGCTCGCCCCGGCGGCGGTCTGATCCACGCGGTCCCACCTTCCGACCACTCGGTTTCGTCCGAGCATGAATGAGAACCGCTGCTCGACCAGATC
>JANNUM010000316.1:0-3500 GCA_031395235.1 Chloroflexota bacterium | reverse complement strand
CGCTTGGCGAGGTACTCCGCCACGGCCTTGCCCTGGGGCGTGCCGCGCAGGGCCTGACGGAAGTAGAAGGCCGCCGCATCGTTCGCCTGGAGCAGGCGGTCCTCGAACTTGCGCTCCTCCGGCGCACGGCGCGTCAGCTCGACACCGGCGCGCTCCGCCAGGGTGTTCAGCGCCTCTGCGGGCGTGAGGCCTTCCCGTTTCTCGAGCCAGGTGAAGACGTCGCCCCCTTCCGAACACCCGAAACACTTGTAGGTGCGACGCTCGGGGTCGACGTGGAACGACGGTGTCTTCTCGAGATGGAACGGGCACAGCCCGACATAGCCGCGGCCAGCCTTCTTGAGGGGGACGCTCTCGCTGATCAGTTGGACGATGTCGACGCGCTCTTTTACGAGGTCGAAATCACCAGGCATCGCGACAACGTTAGCGGCCGGACGTTGCGCGCACTCGGCAGAGGAGGCGCCAGGCGGCGCGCGCCCGTCAGTTCGGAAGCTTGAGGAGCATCTCCAGCTTGCGGATGTCGACCGGCTTCGTCACGTGCTGATCGAATCCGGCCTCGCGCGACAGACGGCGATGGCGAGCCTCGCCGTAACCCGTGAGCGCGACGAGCGTCGCTTTCAGTCCGAGCTCCGTGCGCATGCGCCGCGCGACCTCGTAGCCGTCGAACCCAGGCATGCCGATGTCGAGCAGCACGATGTCCGGGCGATGGCGACCCGCCTGCTCGATCGCGCTCGGGCCGTCGTGGGCGGCCCGCACGTCGTGGCCGTAGTCGCGCAGGAGCTCCGCGAGGGCGTCGGCGGCGTCGACGTTGTCGTCGACGACGAGGATCCTCCGCTTCGGGAGCGCGGCCAGCCCGGCGTCGCTCGGCTGGCCGTTCGGTGCGACCTGCGACACCGGGCGTATCGGCAAGCGAATGATGAACTCGCTTCCCTGCCCCTGCCCATCGCTGCGCGCCTCGACCGTGCCGCCGTGCATCTCGACGAGGCGGCGGACCAAAGTGAGGCCGATCCCGAGTCCGCCACGCGCGTACGCGCGCATCTCCGGTCCCTGCACGAACAGCTCGAAGACGTGGTCGCGCATCTCGGGCGTGAGTCCGGCGCCGTCGTCCTTCACCGACAGAATGAGTTGGCCCGCGTTGACGAACGCGCGCAGCCAGATCCGACCGCCGACGTCCGTGTATTTCGCGGCGTTGTTCAGCAGGTTCGCGAGCACCTGCTCGAGGCGCGCGGGATCCGCACTCAGCGTGACGGGCTCGTCGGGCAGATCGAGCGTCAGTCGATGGCCGCGCTCGTCGATGACCGGCCTTGCGGCTTCGACCGCGCGCGCTATGAGCGCCGAGAGGACGACCGCCTCATGACGGAGCTCGATCTTGCCGCGGGTGATGCGTGAGACATCGAGCAGATCGTCGATGAGGCGTGTCATGTGCTCGACCTGACGCTCGATGGTCTCGCGAGCGCGCGTCACACGGAGCGGCTCGTCGCTGTGCAGGCGCATCAGCTGCAGCGCCGTGGTCACCGGCGCGAGCGGATTGCGAAGCTCGTGTCCCAGCATCGCGAGGAATTCATCCTTGCGCCGATCGGCGTCCGCGAGCTGCTCCATCTTGTGGCGAAGCCCTGCCTCAGCGTGCCGGCGCTGGATCGTCTCCGCCGCGAGCGCCGCGGCCTGCTGCTGAAGCTGCGCGATAGCGCGGAGCTGCGCGTCGCCCTGGAGCGCCGTGTAGCTCTCGGCGGGGATCACGCTCGTATGGATCGCCGTCATGTCACTGAACGGCTTCGCGTGCGAGGTGTCGTCGAACACCCCGATGGGATAGGCGCACAGCAGCGAGAAGGGCTGGCGCGTGGCGAGATCGTCCCACAGCTCCTCCAGACGGATCGCCGCCTCGCGATTCCCCTCCGCCCAGAGGAGAGCGACCATCTCGCCGAAGGCGTGGACCTGAGGCGCTCGCTCGCGCGTCTTCTCGATTAGCGTCCCGATCGTGTCGTCGAAGCGCGCCGGGTCGGGCCAGCCATCGACCATGAATCGGGTGAGCGTGTCGCGCGCGTCCAGCGCCACGTAGCGCCCCTGCGCTCCGGCGTCGACGACGTCGAGGCCGCGAGCGCTCAGGCGCTGCGCGACCCCCTCGCGGTGCTGGGGGGTCGCGATCAAGATGCCGGCGCTCGCTGCGCCCAGCGCCGACCCGATGTGGTCGCTGACGCGGTCGAGCAGGTGCGACTCGTGCTCGTAGAACTGGACGGCGTGGCCGCTCAGGGCTTGCTCGCTTGGTTGGAGGCTCGTCATCTCTCGCTCGGCGCCGCAAGTTGCGTGCCTGTTAGAGGTGGCTCCAGGCCGCCGGGATGAACAGGCTGGTGAACGTGTCGAGCGCGTAACCGTCCGTCATGCCGGCGATGTAGTCGGCGACGGCCCGCTTGGCGTTCTCCCCCGAGGCGATCCGCTGGTGCTCGGCCGGCATCCGATCGGGATGGGCCTCGAAGTACTGGAGGAGCTCCCAGAGCACCCCCTGGGCCTTCTCGTCCTCGGTCTTGGCCGGCCCGGCGAGGTAGACGTTGTCGAACATGAACTTGCGTAAGGCGTTGGTCGCCTCGAGCACCTCAGCGCTCATCGTGACCTCGGGCTTTCCGTACGACGTAACGACGACGTCGTGGGTCATCGTGTCGAGGCGCTCGGCGCGGTCGTTGCCGAGCGCGGAGCGGATGTCCGGGGGTAGGTCGCCCTCGGTGATGATCTCGGCCCGCATCGCGTCGTCGATGTCGTGGTGCAGATACGCGATCTTGTCCGCGTAGCGGACGACCCAGCCCTCCGGCGTCTCCGGCTCGCCCCAGGCCGCCGTCTCGAGGCCGCCTTCCGTCGGCGAGCTGTGCTTGAGGATGCCGTCGCGGGTCTGCTTCGTGAGGTTCAGACCCGCCCCGTTCTTCTCGAGCTTCTCGACGATCCGCACGCTCTGCTGGTTGTGACGGAACCCCTCGGGGAGGAACCGCGCCAGCAGCTCCTCGCCGATGTGGCCGAACGGCGTGTGCCCGATGTCGTGTCCAAGCGCCATCGCCTCGACGAGATCCTCGTTCAATTGCAGCGCCCGAGCGAGCGCCCGGCCGATCTGGTTCACCTCGAGGATGTGCGTGAGCCGCGTGCGGTAGTGATCGCCGACCGGCGCGAGGAAGACCTGGGTCTTGTGCTTCGTCCGGCGGAACGCCTTGCTGTGGATGATGCGGTCGCGGTCGACCGCGAACGCGGTCCGCGTCGGAGACGGCTCGTCTGGCTTGTCGCGCACGCCGTCGGCGCTCTTCGTGGCGTACGGCGCGAGGGTCGAGCTCTCGAGCTCCTCGGAACGCTCCCGTATGCGCAGCGATGCGACGCTACGGTCGCGTGAGAGCTTTGCAGCGCGCTCAACTTTGGTGGCCATCGCGCGTAAGGGTAACGGGAGCGCTACATGCGCTTCCGCAGGACGGCCAGGGAGTACGTCCGTCGCACCTCGAGCATCGCGCCCTTCGGGCGCCGCGCCCACATCG
>JANNUM010000312.1:0-3373 GCA_031395235.1 Chloroflexota bacterium | reverse complement strand
CGACGTGGCCTACGACGCGGTCAAGGGCCAGGGCCGCTTCGCACCACCGGAGACACCAGCGAAGTCGAAGGCGCTCGCGGTCATGTACACGAACTTCTTCCACCTCGTCACGAAGGACGGGATCGGGATCAACAGCCCAGCCGACCTCAAGGGGAAGCGCGTCTCGGTCGGCGCCGCCGGCTCGGGCACCGAGGTGAAGGGTCTGCGCGTCATCGAAACCTACGGACTGACCAAGGCCGACCTCCAGGCACAGAGTCTCGGCCCGGCGGATTCGGTGACGGCTCTCAAAGACGGCAAGATCGACGCGTTCTTCTGGGACGGCGGCCTGCCGACGGCGGCGATCACGGATCTCGTCAACACCGCCAGCTTCAAGGTGAAGTTCCTCAGCCACACCGACGCCGTCGCCAAGATGGCGTCAAAGTACGGACCCTTCTACTTCGTCGCAACGATCCCTAAGGGCACATACAAGAACGAGGAGGACATCAAGGTCGCCGGCGTGGCTAACCTGCTGGTCGCCCATGACGACATGGAGGACGACCTCGCGTACCAGGTCCTCAAGGTGCTCTTCGACAACAAGCCGGAGCTCGTGACCGTGCACGTCGAGGCGACCAATCTGAAGCTCGACACGGCCGTCGAGGGCTCGCCGCTCGATTACCACGCCGGTGCGATCAGGTTCTATAAGGACAAGGGGGTCTGGAAGAAGTAGGTGCGCCGAGCGCTCCTGGCGCTCGTGTTTGTCTTGGTCCTGGTGACGGGGGTGGCGATGGCCACTCCCGTCTCCGTTCTCACCCTCTCTGACGACCGCCGAGAGATCACAGTGCCGCTCGGTGACGGCGAGGGGCTCGAGTACTCGTACGAGCAGTCCGTCTATCTCGTCCGGGTCTTCGAGGAATTCAAGAGGGACGGCGACCGCCTCGAGCTTCTCCGGGTGCGCTCGTCCGACATCCGCGCGGTGGAATACTTCCGCTGGGACGGCGAGATCCGGCAGGAGGGGGACGGTCTCTTCACCCAGGACGCGCCGCCCAGCGAGGTGGGTGAACTCGTGATCCGGATCACGCCTGGCCGTGGTCAGACGATGCGCACCGCCCGCTGGACGCGCGGTCTCGAGTCGACATTCGGCGATCGCGTCGTCCGTGTGCGCGTCGAACGGCGTCCTTTCCTGGCGACGGTCCTTTCACGATGAGCGACGAGGTGGTCGCCCGGCCCGACATCGAGAAGGTCCTCTCCGACGAGCGGACCCAGGAGCTCATCGAGGAATTCGAGGCCGAGGCGCGGACTCGCACCCTCGACGGTGCGTGGGGCCGGATCGTCACCGTCGGCGGCGTCGCCGTCGCGATCCTCTCTCTGTACTACGCGACGGCCGGGGCGCCTATCCCGTTCACGCAGATCCCGCTCGTCCCGAACGTCAGCCTCTTCGGACTCAACATCACGACGCTGCAGATCTACAGCCTCCTGTTCCTCGGCGCCACCCTCTCGCTCACGTTCCTCCACTACCCCGCTATCCGGCATTGGCGGGCACGCGTCCACCCGACGGACGTCCTCCTTGTCATCGCGTCGGTGGCCATCGTCGCGTACGTCCTCGTCCAGTTCGACGAGGTCATTTATCGGGCGGTCAGCCCGACGCCGAGCGACTTCATCTTCGGCCTGGTCGCCGTGCTCCTCGTCCTCGAGGCGACACGGCGCACCGTCGGCTGGCACCTCGCCGCGCTCGTGCTGGTGTTCCTCGCGTACGCGTACTTCGGGAACATCCTGCCGGAGGCGATCCGGCATCGCGGCTTCGACCTCGACGACATCGTCGCCCAGCAGTACATCTCGCTCGACGGGATGCTCGGTCTCGTCTACATCGCGGGCTCTTACATCATCCTGTTCACGATCTACGGCGCAGTTCTCGAACGATCGGGCGCGTCGAAGTTCTTTATCGACCTCGCCTTCGCGCTCACCGGACGGCGGCGCAGCGGCGCCGGGCGCACCGTCACGATCGCGTCGTTCCTCCTCGGCACGGTCTCGGGATCCGGGGTCGCCACGACGGTGACGCTCGGCTCCATCGCGTACCCGCTGCTGAAGAAGTCGGGGTACGACAAGGAGACGGCCGGGGCGATCCTCTCCGCCGGCGGCATCGGCGCGATCCTCTCGCCGCCGGTCCTCGGCGCTGCGGCGTTCATCATGGCCGAGCTCCTCCGCATCTCGTATCTCGAGGTCCTCCTGATGGCCAGCATGCCGACGCTTCTCTACTACCTGTCCGTGCTGCTCATGATCGAGGTGGACGCGCGCAAGCTCGGCACACGTACGGTCGAGGTGAGCGCTCCGGGTCTCGGTCCGCTCCTGCGGATGTACTGGTTCCACCTGACGTCGCTCGTCACGATCGTCGTCCTCATGGCGCTGGGCCTCTCGGCCTTCCTCGCCGTGTTCTGGGCCATCGTCTTCGCGGTCCTCGTCTCGTATGTGAATCGCGAGACCGCGCTGTGGCCGAAGAAGATCCTCATGTCCCTCGCCGACGGCACGAAGGGCATGCTGTCCGTGGCGACGACGATCGCGGCGGCGGGGATGATCGTGGGCGTCCTCCTGCAGACGGGGCTCGGGCTGAAAGCGAGCAACCTCATCGTCGCCCTCGGTCAGGGCAACTTCCTGTTCACGCTGGTGCTCTGTGCCTTCGTCCTGTGGGTCCTGGGGCTGTCGCTGCCGATCACGGCCTCGTATCTCGTCGCGGTGCCGGTGATCGCGCCCGCCCTCATCAACGGGCTGGGCATCCCTGCGCCCGCAGCGCACATGTTCATCTTCTACTACGCGGTGCTCTCCGAGGTCTCTCCTCCGGTGGCGCTCTCGCCGTTCGCCGCCGCGGCGCTGACCGGCGGCAACCCATATCGGACGATGATGATCACTTGGAAGTACGCGTTACCCGCCTTCATCGTGCCATTCATGTTCACGCAGCCCGACGGATTGGCGCTACTGTGGCGCGCGGACTCGGTGTGGGAGGCGGCCGTGGCGTCCATCTCGGCTGTCGTCGGGATCGTCGCCCTCGTGGGTGGCGTCGGCGGATATCTGCTCCGGAGTACGACGTGGCCTGAGCGCGTGCTCCTCATCGGCGCGGGTCTGCTGCTGCTCGCTCCCGGCACGATCGCCGACGCGCTCGGCCTGGGGGCATTCGCGGTTGCGGCTGGCCTGCAGCTCGCGAGGCGCAACCGCGAGCACGTCGGAACCCTTACCGCGTGATGCGCCCGGCGCTCATCGCCGCTGCGCTCTTCGGGGTGACGCTGGCGACGCGGGTGCCGTTCGTGTCGGGGCAGCTGTGGGCATGGGACTCCGTCCTGTACGCGCGGGCACTCGAGGACGGCTTCCACGTCGACTACGTGACCGCGAGCCAGCGCCCGCATCC
>JANNUM010000305.1:0-9938 GCA_031395235.1 Chloroflexota bacterium | reverse complement strand
CGTGCCAGATCGTCCAGAACGAGTCCGGGAGCCCGTAGCCGTGGGCCCAGCCGTCCCAATACAGGCCGGCGAGCAGCCACGCGCTCGCGGCGATGACCAACCAGTCGAACCTCACGCGACGAGCCGGCCTTGCGCCGCGAGCCAGCGTTCCGCGTCGGACGCGCGCGTGAAGCGGTGCGCCTCGAGGTGCGTCTTCAGCGCCCAGACGAAGAGCGAGTCACGCGAGAGAAAGGTGTTGCGGAACATCTCGCGGTTCCCACCCCAGATCTCCTCACCCGACCGGATGCGCCCGACCGATCGTCGCCAGAGGCGCGCGAGGATCACCGTCAGCGGGGGGTCGAGCCACACCACGGTATCCGCGCGCGGCCAGATGATCCCTCGACCGGGGTCCAGTTCGGTCCCCAGTTCAGCGCGTCGAGCTCGATGTGCGGCACGCCGAGGATCCCGGCAAGAGAGCGCGCGAACGTCGTCTTTCCGCTGCACGTCGAGCCGATGACCGAAACGCGTCTCACGGAGCGCGACGATATCCTCGATCCCACCCCCGTGAAGCTCCACGAGTACCAGGCCAAGCAGTTGCTCGCGCGCGCAGGCATCCCCATCCCCGATGGTCGTCTTGCGACGACGCATGAGGAAGCCGAGGCCGCCGCGCGGGACCTCGGCGGCACGGTCGTGGTGAAGGCGCAGGTCCATGCCGGCGGCCGCGGCAAGGCCGGCGGCATCAAGGTCACGAAGACCCCGGCCGAGGCGCGCGAGCACGCCTCGACGATCCTCCACATGGAGATCAAAGGACTGCGCGTTCGCAAGGTGTATGTCGAGCGCGGCGCCCAGATCGCGAGCGAGCTCTACCTCGGCATCACGCTCGACCGCGACCGCCGCCGCCCGGTGGTGATGCTCTCGACCGTCGGCGGGATCGACATCGAGGAGGTCGCCGAGAAAGAGCCGGAGAAGATCGCACGAGGGTGGCCCGATCCGCTGGTGGGACTCCTTCCGTATCAGGCGCGCGCGCTGTGCTTCGACGCGGGCGTGCCCGCCGCGCAGCGGAACGCGGTCGCGGACATCGCGACTCGCTTGTACGGCGTGTACGCGCGCACCGACGCGATGCTCGTGGAGATCAATCCACTATTCATACAAACGGACGGCTCGGTCCTTGCGGGCGACGCGAAGCTCGATATGGACGACAACGCGCTGTTCCGCCAGACCGAGCTGCGCGACTGGAAGGAGATCTCGCCCGACGAGGAGGTCGAGGAGCGCGCTCGCGTGCTCGGCTTCAGCTACGTCCAGCTTGACGGCGATGTCGGCATCATCGGCAACGGCGCCGGCCTGGTCATGGCCACGCTCGACGCGGTCCAGAGCGCCGGTGGACATGCCTCGAACTTCCTCGACGTTGGCGGGGGCGCGAAGGAATCGGTCGTGCGGTCGGCGCTCGAGATCGTGCTCGCGAATCCGAAGGTGAAGAGCGTCCTCATCAACATCTTCGGCGGCATCACGCGCTGCGACGAGGTGGCGAAGGGGATCCTGTCCGTGATCACGACGCACCCACCGAGCGTTCCGCTCGTCATCCGGCTGTCGGGGACGGAGGCCGAAGCGGGACGGAGGCTGCTCGAGGGCGCGAAGCTCGTTTCGAAGGCGACGATGGACGACGCCGCCGCCGAAGCGGTGAGGCTAGCCAGGTGAGCGTGCTCCTCGGCCGAAACACGAAAGTGATCGTCCAGGGGATGGGCCGTGAAGGAACCTTCCACGCGACACGCATGCGCGAGTACGGCACGAAGGTCGTTGGCGGTGTCGTGCCGGGTGCGGGCGGCACCACGCGCGAAGGCTTCCCTATCTTCGACACCGTGTCCCGCGCGGAGGCGGAGACCGGAGCCAACGCGTCGATCATCTTCGTTCCCGCGTCGGGCGCGATGGACGCGATGCTCGAGGCGCTCGACGCGGAGCTGGATCTCGTCATCGCGATCACCGAGGGAACGCCGGTGCAGGACATGCTCAAGGTCGCGTCCGTGCTCGATCGTTCCGCGACGACGCTCATCGGTCCGAACTGTCCCGGCGCGATCACGCCCGGCGAATGCAAGATCGGGATCATGCCCGCGGAGAACTTCTCGCCCGGACCCGTCGGCTTCGTCTCGCGCAGCGGCACGCTTACCTACGAGATCGCCGACCTCCTGAGCCGCGCGGGTCTTGGTCAGTCGACGTGCCTCGGCATCGGCGGCGATCCCGTCATAGGACTGCCGACGCCGGCCGCGGTGCGCCTACTCAACGAGGATCCGGCGACGGAGGTCATCGTCATCGTCGGCGAGATCGGCGGCAGCGCCGAGGAGAGCGCGGCTGAGTACATGCGCGCGCACGGCAACAAGCCGGCAGTGGCGTTCATCGCCGGCCGCTCCGCACCGCCCGGAAAACGGATGGGGCACGCGGGCGCGATCGTCTCCGGCAATCAGGGCACCGCGGAATCCAAAGTGAAAGCGTTCGAGGCCGCCGGCATACCCGTCGCGAACGCGCCGAGCGAGATCCCCCAACTCGTGAAAGAAGCCCTTCGCGGCCGACGCTAAGTGAGCCTGTGCTTCACCAAGCCCACGAGCTCGCGCGCCTTCGCTACCTTCTGCAGCTCATCGGCGGCGAGCGTGTGGCCGAGCTCGTCCTGCACGTACATGACGACGTCGACCTGCGCGAGCGAGTCCCAGCGATCGTCTCCCGAGAGATCCGTGTCGGGCCCGAGCTCGGGCCAGTCGAGGCGGTCGCGCAGACCCCGTAGGAATTCCTGCTCGTTCAGCGGTCGGGACTCCAGCGGATGAGATTGGCGCCCCACGAGTACCCGACGCCGAAGCCCAGCGTCAGGATGAGGTCGTCGCGCTTGATCTGGCCCTCTGTGACCAGATGCTGCAGGACGATGGGGATCGTCGACGACACCGTATTGCCGCAGTGCGCGAGATGGACGGCGAACTTCTCATCGGGGATCCCAATCTTCTTCTGCAGGTAACGAAGCATGTACTCGTTCGCCTGATGCAGGATCACCCACCGCACGTCATTCAGCGTGACCTCGGCGCGCGAGAGCAGCTCCTTGAACACCGCGGGGATGCGCCGGATGGTGAACTCGAGGATCGCCGGGCCGTTCATGTAGAGGTTCGCTTCGGTGCGCACGTTGCCGCTGCTGTCGGTGGTCTCGACCAGAGGCTCGGTGCCCATCGGCTGGCGCATCCCGCCGCGCTTCACGATGAGGTTGCCCGCCCCTTTTCCATCGGTGCCGAGCACGAACGGTCCGAGCGTCGGTCCCTCGCGCTCCGTTGCCGTCACCAACACGGCGCTGGCGGCGTCGCCGAAGAGCGTGCGCACGCTCTTGTCCATCGGGTTGATGAAGCGCGAGTACGTCTCGGCCATGACGAGCAGCGCGGTCGACGCGGTGCCGGTCTCGATGAGACCGCGGATCATCGCCAGACCGTAGGGAAATGCGGAGCACCCGAGGTTGTAGTCGAAGGCAGCCGTCGTGGTCGGAAGGCCGAGCCGCTCCTGCAGGATGCACGCGGTCGTCGGAAGGAAATAGTCGGGACTCTGCGTGCAGTAGACCAGCAGATCGACGGTCGAGCGGTCGAGGCCGGCACTCGCGATGAGCTTCTCCGCCGCGGCGGCGCCGAGGTCCGACGCGAACTCGTCCGCAGCGACGATGCGGCGCTCCCGGATGCCGGTCTTGTCGAAGATCTTCTCGGCCGGCCAGTCCGGGTAGAGCTTCGCGAGCTCATCGTTCGTGAGCCGGCGGTCCGGGAGATGGTGCTCGAGCGCCTGTATCGCAGCGACGCGCACGGGCCGAGTTTAGGCCGGTCGGTCGCGGGTGCCGATACCTCGGTCGACCGCCTGTTCGTACAGGTCATGAAGCCGCACCGGGTGCCGGGCTCCGCTCGTCGCGTGCGCGAAGAGATCCTCAAGGAACGTGCGGGCGCCTTTTCCCGGGTGCGCCTCGGCGCGCGCGTCGACGTGGACTGCGGACCCGAGCCGCCGGTGCGACTCGGCAAAGCCCTCATCCGGGACGTTGAGCGCGACGCGCAGCGGATGCACGTTGACGATCTTCAGCCCGGGCCCGTCCAAGGCCGCGCGCAGCGCGCCGATCTCCCACGGCAGGCCGGCGATGGAATGCACGTCGTCCTCCCAGAACACCGGGAGCCGCACCGTCCCAGCGACGGTGCGCAGCGGAGCGAGCATGGGCTGCAGGAACGCGAACAGATTCGAGTCGTAGCGGAAGCCCTTCTCGGCCATCTTCCGCAGCATCCGGGTTTCGTCGTAGAAGCAGTGCGAGCGGAACGAGATCGCGTCCGGCCAGAACGCCTGCGTCGTCGCGATGACCTCGTCGACGGTCGCGCCGTGCGTGCTGCCCGGCAGGAAGTTCGGATGTAGACCAACATCCGCGGTGTCGTCCTCCATCAGCCGGCGCGCGAGATACTGCGACCGATGCGTCAGGAACGGCGTCAGCGGCACGCCGTGCTGGTCCGCGAGCTCGAACAGGTCACGGATCGCCCAGTCGGGCGCCCACTCGATGTCGGTGGTGAAACATAACGGCGAGGTCTCGAGCGTGTACGCGCGCACCGCGGCGAGCGGCGTCGGCTGGAACACGCGCGAATGCTACGGGTACAGTGCGCAGGGTGAGGCTGAGCGACGCCGCGGCGCGCGCGCCGCTTCGCTCCGTGCGCGACGCCGACTTCGACGACCTCGCGCTCCTTAGCGCGAGCGCTGGTCGCGTCCTCGTGTACGCCGGCGACGCGCGTTCCCTGGAGCGCCTCGCGAAGACGAACGCGGCGGTCGCGGTCGTCACGACGACGGAGCTCGCCGACGCGGTGCCGTCGTCGCTCGGCCTCGCGATCGCCGCTCACCCCGAAGCCGCGTTCTACGACCTCCACCGCTGGCTGCACGCCTCCACTGAGTTCTACTGGCGGGACTTCGCGACCACCGTCGATCCGAGCGCACGCGTGCACGAGCGGGCGTTCGTCGCGCCGCGGAACGTGCGCATCGGCGCGCGGGTCATCGTCGAGCCGAACGCGACGATCCTCGAGCGTGTCGCGGTCGGCGAGGACACGATCGTGCGCGCCGGCGCCGTGCTGGGCTCCGAGGGTTTCGAGTTCAAGGGACCGGCAATGCGCCAGGGACGCGCGGCGCGTGCGGAGTGGGACTATGGCCGGAACAACGTCGCCGTTCCGCACGCCGGCTCGGTCGAGATCGGCGCGCGGGTGGAGATCCAGGCGAACTCGACGGTCGATCGCAGCCTGTTCCGCCTGCCAACGCGCATCGGTGACGACACGAAGATCGACAACCTCGTGCACGTCGCGCATTCGGTCCGCATCGGGGCGCGCTGCCTCATCGCGGCCGGAGCCACGCTCGCGGGCAGCGTCGTCATCGGCGACGAGGTGTGGGTCGGGCCAGGCGCCGTGATCTCGAGCGGCGTCCGGCTTGGCGACAGATCCGCGATCGTGATCGGCTCGACCATCACCAAAGACGTCGCGCCGGGCGAACGCGTGGCCAGCGACCTCCGCGTGTACCGCTTACCCTGAGCCGCACACCCACACCATCTTCAGGAGGTCCCCTGAGCCATACGGTCGTGCTCGGCGGCGGCATCTGCGGGCTCGCCGCCGGCTTCACGCTGGCCGAGCACGGCGAACGGGTGACCCTGCTGGAGGCGCAGGACTTTCTCGGCGGTCTCGCGACGACGCTGCGCGGCGCGACGGGCGCGGGGTTCGACTTCGGACCGCACGCCTATCACGCGCGCAATCAGCGCGTGCTCGACATGTTCAAGGAGATCGCGTCAGACGGCTTTCCCGCCCAGCCGAAGAACGTGCGGATCAAGTTCCGGGGCAAGTACTACAGGTACCCGCTCGAGGCGATGGACATCGCGCGCAGCATGTCGCCCCTCCTCGCGGCGCGCGCGTTCTTCGACTACTTCGTGGAGGTCGTGCGGAAGCGGGTGCGGCCGCGGAAGATCGTCTCGGCCGAGGACTGGGTCACGCAGGGCATGGGCAAGACCCTCTATCGGATGTTCTTCGGCCCCTACACGCAGAAGGTCTGGGGGATGCCGCCCTCGCAGCTCGCGGCCTCCTTCGCGCAGCACCGGATCCCGCAGATCAATCTCTGGAAGGTCGCGGTGAGCTCGTTCCGAAAGGGCCTCGACAAGGTCACGGAGGGTGAGCACACGTACGCGCCGCTCGTCGTCCAGCTCTACTACCCGCCCAAGGGCGCGGGTCTGATCTCAGGGCGGATGGCCGACCGCATCCGATCCGCGTCCCCGGACAACCGGGTCATCACCCGCGCTCTCGTCACAGGGCTTGAGGTCGCCGGCGACCGTGTCACCGCCGTGCGCTATCGGAGGGTCGCGTCAACCGCGCAGGACGGGCAGCTGTGTCTCATCGCGTCCGGGACCGAGCCGGGCCTCGAGACGTACCGCTTCGAAGGTCCCGAGGAGCGCGTCGCGTGCGACCGTGTCGTGAACACGCTGCCGCTCCCGGCGCTCATCGCGCTGCTCGGCGACGGCGTGTCGCCCGCCGCGCGCCAGGCTGCGCGCGTGCTCCGCTTCCGCGCGCTCACGGTCGTCGGCCTGCGTTTCAAGAAGGCGAAGGTCCTTCCGGCGCAGTCCGTGTATTTCCAGGACATGACCTTCAACCGCGTGTCGGAGACGCGGAACTACGGCGGCACCGAGATCTGCCCGCCCGACGAGACCGTCGTGCTGTGCGACATCACCTGCGAGACGGGCGACGCGATCTGGACGGCGTCCGCCGAGGAGCTCGGACGGCGCTGCGCGCGGGAGCTCGCGGCGGAGGGCTTCTGCCGCGAAGAGGACGTGGCCGAGTCTGTCGTCCTGCGCGCGACCGCCGGCTACCCGGTGTACATGGTCGGCTTCGAGCAGGCGATGCAGACGCTGATGGATGAGCTGATGCGCTTCGAGGGACTCGTGACGGGCGGCCGGCAGGGCCTCTACAAATACGTCGATATGGACATCGCCTCGGAGATGGGCATCACCATGGCCGAGCACCTCCTGTCGGGGCGGTCGAAGCGCGAGGCGATCGGCAGCGTTTTCCACGAGGACCGGACCTTCGCGTGACACACAGACAGGCCGTCACAAAGCACACGCACCGCACGTTCTGGCGCTTGTGAGGCTCCTCGCCCTACTACTCACGCTGGTGCTGTCGCTCACCCTCGTTCCGGCGGTCCAGCCCGGAGATGGCGGCGCCGCGGCGCAGACGCTGGCCAACGGCTTCACCCTCGTCGGCGACTTCCGGGGTAACGGCGCGCAGCAGATCGCCTCCATCTACGACCCGAACGACGACTTCGGCCTGCGCATCGTCGTGCTCGACCGGGGCGCGGACGGTAAGTTCACGCACAGCGAGTGGTTCCTCGAGAGCGCGAACCATTTCGACCTCTCGCGCATGAAGCCGGTCGCCGTCGACCTCAACGCCGACAAGAAGACCGACATCGCCGTCCTTTACAACGACGGCGGCTTCACCGTCCACATCGTCGTGTGGCTCTCGACCGGCACGAGTTTCGCCTACACGGGCAATGCCGGGTGGTGGCGGCACACGAACTTCGACTGGAACCGCGCACAGGGAGTGCTCGCCGGTGTATGGGATGGGACGCCGCGGACCGGCCTCCTCATCCCCTATCAGCTCGAAAACTTCCAGCTCAAGTTCCTGTACCTCATCGCCACCGGATCGGGGCTGTTCTACGCCGGAGACGGCGGCGCCTACGACTCGGGTCCCGGACAGATCGATTCGTCGAAGGCGCGCTTCCTGACCGGGCACTTCACGCGCACCGACGGCGTCGATCAGGTCGCGATGGTCTACCAGTACCCGAACTTCCAGATCAAGGTCCACATCTTCGATCCGTCGCCGCGCGGCGTGCAGCCGATCGGCGGATGGTCCGGCATGTGGACCTCGCCTGACGGCTTCTTCGACATGACGAAGGCGAAGTGGGCGGCCGCGGACGTCGACGGCGACGGCAAGACCGACATCCTCACGTTGTACTCCTACGGCGACGGCAGCACCCGCGTGCATCTGATGACCGCTGCGTCGCGCTTCGCGCTAACCGACGTCAGCGGCATCGCCACCTTCCGGGCCGGGGCGCTGTCGTGGAGCGCGACCGGTCTGGTCGCGGGCGACTGGAACAAGGACGGCAAGGCGGACGCCGCGACTATCTCGGCGCTCGGCGACGGAACGACGCACGTGGGCGCGCTGAGCAACACCGGCACCGCCGCCTTCACGTTCCAGCCGGACACCTGGATCACGCCTCCGGGCGAGGTGCAAAAGCTCGCCTGCGTCTCGTGCTGGCCGCTGAGCGGTACGCAGGTCACCGCCGGCGGACCGAGCCCGCAGCGCAGGCCACTCGCGGTGAAGATCGACAACGCCCCGAACGCGCGACCGCATTACGGCATCAGCCAGGCGGACATGGTCATGGAGCTCCTCGTCGAGGGCTTCATCACCCGCCTTGCGGCGTACTTCCACTCGCAGGATCCGGGCACGATCGGCGCCGTCCGCAGCGTGCGCTTCTCCGATCGCTACACGACGCCGATGGTGCGCGGCTCGCTCATCTTCTCCGGCGCATCCCAGCTCATGGAGGGTCTGGTCCGCGAGGACATCGAGCGCGGCGCGTACGTCGGCGTCTCGCCGCAGCTCGGGCAGGGCAGCACCTTCTATCGCACCAACGTCGACGGGCGCGTGATCCCGCACAACCTTTTCACCTCGTCGCAGGCGCTGCGCGACGCGACGAACGCGGTCGGTGGCGGCGGCCCGGTCGACGTGCCGCGCTGGGACTTCCTAGCCTCGGCGCAACACGCGGAGACGACCGGCGGCTTCATCGGGAGCGTCGCCGCGGACCGGATGATCATCCCGTATCGGCTCGACGCCCGCGTGCGCTACGAGTACGACGCGGCGTCGCGCACGTACGCCCGCCTGCAGAGCGCCAGCTCGGCGCTGAACTACCGGACCGAGATCGACGGCATGAACGGGCAGACGATCGCCGCGCGCAACATCGTGATCATCAGCACCGACATCTGGGCCACGGACGTCAGGGACGACGCGGGCGGCGCGGCGAGCCTCGATATGCGCCTCACCGGCGTCGGCAAGGCCAGCATCTTCCGTGACGGTCGGCGCCAGGACGGCACCTGGTCACGCGCGTCCCTCACCGACGCGTTCGTGTTCACGAACTTTTACAACCAGAAGATCTACCTGTCGCCCGGACAGACCTGGATCCACATCCTCCCGAACGACTGGGACGTGCCTTCGAGCTAGCCGTCCACTAGCCTGCCGGCGTGCCCCAGGCCGCTCCCGTCCTCGAGATCGGCGTGGTACTGCTCGCGGCGGCGCTCGCCGGCGCGCTCAGCCGGCGTCTCGGCCTGCCCGCCGTCCTCGGGTATCTGCTCGTCGGGCTCCTCGTCGGGCCATTCACGCCCGGATACGTCGCCGATCGGCAGCAGATCCAGGTCCTCGCCGACGTCGGAGTAGTTTTGCTGCTCTTCGAAGTCGGCATCGAGCTCGATCTGCGCGCGCTGCGACGCGAGCCACGTGGGATCTTCCTGGCCGTGCCGCTGCAGATCGGGATCGGGACGCTCGCCGGCGCACTCGCGTTCATGTGGCTCGGCACCGGCGTGCTCGGGGCGGTGACGCTCGGTCTTGCCGTCGCGCTCTCGAGCTCCGTCGTCGTGGTCAACATCACGCGCAGCCGCAAACGCACGACTGACCCGATCACCGACCGCGCACTCGTCGTGTGGGCGATCCTCCAGGACGCCGTGACACTGGTCGCCGCGACGATCCTCGCCGTGCTCATCGCGCCGAGCGGCGACCCAGCCGCGCTCGCGTTCGGCAAGGCGATCGCGTTCATCGGCTTCGCCGCCGTGGCGCAGCTCGTGGTCATGCCGTGGCTGTTGGCCCGCGTGCGCGAGCAGCCGGACAGCTTTCTCATCGTCGCCGTCTCGGTGG
>JANNUM010000288.1:0-1645 GCA_031395235.1 Chloroflexota bacterium | reverse complement strand
GCGCTCCTTGCCAGCGAGCCACGCCGGCTCCAGTTCAGAGGCGTGCTCGATGTGGTGGGCGTCGCGACCCTGCATCCGCGCCAGGTTCACGAGCTCGCGCGTGTTCGCGGAGTTCTTGCCGCCGACGACGATGATCATGTCCGTCTCGCCAGCGAGCTCGGTCGCAGCGTGCTGGCGCTTGATCGTGACCGGGCAGACCGTGTTGAAGATCTTCGTCTCCTGCGCGATCTCCGCGACGTGCGCGACAAGCTCCTTGAATGCCCATGGCGGCTGCGTCGACTGCGAGACCACACCCGCCTTCTTCATCTTCGGCAGGCGCTCCCACTCTTCCTTCGTCTCGACGATGACGTGATCGGTCCCGGCGTAGGCACGCAGGCCCACGACCTCCGGATGCTCAGGCGTGCCGAGGATGATCACGCGGTAGCCCTCGTCGGCGAGCTGCTTCGTGAAGCGTTGGGCGCGGAGCACGAGCGAGCACGTTGCGTCGATGCACTCGAGCCCCTGCTCCTCGATCTTCGCGCGCATCTCGGGTGGAACGCCATGCGCGCGGATGACGACGATGCCCTCGGTCGCTTCGGACGGGTCTTGGATCACTTTCACGCCGCGGGCAGCCAGGCGCTCGCTGATCTTCGGGTTGTGGACGACCTGGCCGAGGTTGTGGACCGTGCGGCCCGTTTCGGCGGCCGCCTCGGTCAGCTCGACGGCCTTCTTGACCCCGAAGCAGAACCCGTTCTCACGCGCGAGGAGCACTTCCACAGGATCGATTCTACGCCGCGGGACGTCAGAAATGGCGCTTCTTCGTTACGCGTACACGCCGTGCATCGATTCGGGCAGGAGCTCCGCGACCTTGCGCATGATCGCGTCGGCGACGGCTTGCGGCTCGGTTTCGCCGAGGTCCTTCGCGTAGAACGGCTTCCCGAAGCGCAGCGTGACGTTACGCCGCCAGAACTTGCCGAACGCGCCCTTTGATCCAGTCACACCGACGGGCACCAGTGGCGCTCCCGACCGCAGCGCGATGCCGGCGATCCCCGGATGCGCCTTGATCATCGTGCCGGTCTCGCTCCGGTGACCTTCGGGGAAGAAGCCGAGGACCTGGCCGTTCTGGAGCACCTTCAGCGCGGTCACGAAGGCGTGCCGGTCGCTCGTGCCGCGCTTCACCGGGAAGCACGCGATCACGCGCAGGAACCCGCCGACGAAGAACCACTCGAACAGTTCCTCCTTCGTCATGTAGCGGACCGGGCGCCGCACCGCCCAGGCGATCCACTCCGGATCGAGCCACGAGATGTGGTTCGCGACGAGGATGTACGGCGGCTTCGGGAGGTTCTCGAGGTCGATGGTGCGCATCGGGGCGAAGAACAGCGCGAACGCGCGAACGAACGGATATCCGATGCGCCAGAGATACAGCTGCTCCTGCGGCGTTTCCGGCGCAGGGAACTTCACCGGCGTCGCACTAACGCTGAGGCGCGGCCGAGATCACCGAGAGGACGCGGTCGAGCGCCTGCCCGACGCTCTCGCCGTCGGTCTCGACCACGATCGCGTCCGCCGCCGCCTTGAGCGGCGCGACCGCGCGCTCGCTGTCGAGCTGGTCGCGTCGCAGGATCTCGTGAAGGAGCTCCTGCCTCGGTCGCTGCTCGCCGCGCGCTTG
>JANNUM010000280.1:0-1758 GCA_031395235.1 Chloroflexota bacterium | reverse complement strand
CTTTCCGGTCGTTACGCGCAGGTGTACGACGAGATCGTGCGCGTCAAGGAGATCTGCGGCAGCCGCGCGCATCTGAAGGTCATCATCGAGACCGGCGAGCTCGGCACCTATGACAACGTGCGTCGCGCGTCGCTGCTGGCGATCGCCGGCGGCGCGGACTTCATCAAGACGTCGACCGGAAAGGCGGCGACGAACGCGACGCTTCCCGTCGCGCTGTGCATGCTCGAGGTCATCCGGGACGTGCACGAAGAGACCGGCCGCGTCGTCGGCATGAAGGTCGCGGGCGGCATCCGGCAGTCCAAACAGGCGGTGCAGTTCCTCGTCCAGGTCTACGAGACTCTCGGACTGGCATGGCTTACGCCTGATCGTTACCGGATCGGCGCGTCGACGCTCCTCAACGACGTGCTGATGCAGATCCGCAAGGAGCGCACGGGCCGTTACCAGAACCCGGACTACTTCACCGTTGACTGAGCGCAAGCAGAGCGTCGCGCGCCGTGCCGACAAGGCGCCGATCGCGACGGCCTGGGACTACGTCCCGGCGCCCGAGGCGCGCGACATCGTTCGCATCCAGGAGCGCTACGGGCTCTTCATCGGCGGCAAGTTCGTTGAGCCGCTGTCGGGCGAGCGCTACACCACGATCGATCCGGCGCGCGAGGAGCCGCTCTCCGAGGTCGCGCAGGCCAACAAGGCCGACGTGGATCGCGCGGTGAAGGCCGCGCGGGGCGCATTCGAGGGCACATGGTCGAAGCTGCGCCCCAGCGAGCGCGCGAAATACCTGTTCCGGATCGCGCGCATCCTTCAGGAGCGCGCGCGCGAGTTCGCCGTCCTCGAGTCGCTCAACGGCGGCAAGCCGATCCGCGAGTCGCGCGATGTCGACGTGCCGCTCGCCGCCGCGCATTTCTTCTACTACGCGGGCTGGGCGGACAAGCTCGAGTACGCGTTCCCGAACCGGCGCCCGCGGCCCATCGGCGTCGTGGGCCAGATCATCCCGTGGAACTTCCCGCTGCTGATGCTCGCTTGGAAGATCGCGCCCGCGCTCGCGGCCGGGAATACCGTGGTGCTCAAGCCGGCGGAGACGACCCCGCTGTCCGCGCTCCTGTTCTGCGACGTGCTGCGTCAGGCGGAGCTGCCGCCGGGCGTCGTCAACATCGTCACTGGCGATGGCCGCACCGGTGCGGAGCTTGTCGCCCATCCGGGCGTCGACAAGATCGCGTTCACCGGCTCGACCGAGGTGGGGAAGGCGATCCAGAGGACGCTCGCCGGGACCGGCAAGCGGCTCACGCTCGAGCTCGGCGGAAAGGCGGCGAACATCATCTTCGACGACGCGCCGCTGGATCAAGCCGTCGAGGGGATCATCAACGGCATCTACTTCAATCAGGGTCACGTGTGCTGCGCCGGGTCGCGCCTCTTCGTGCAGGAGTCCATCTACGAGGCCACGATCGCGAAGCTGAAGCGGCGCATGCGCACGCTCCGGGTCGGCGACCCGCTGGACAAGAACACCGACGTGGGCGCGATCAACTCCAAGCAGCAGCTCGAAAAGATCGCCTCGCTCGTCCAGTCCGGCGTCGACGAAGGCGCGGAGCTTTATCAGCCACCGTGCAAGCTGCCGGAGCGCGGTTATTGGTTCGTGCCGACGGTCTTCACCAACGTCGCGCAGTCGTACCGCATAGCGCAGGAAGAGATCTTCGGCCCGGTCCTGTCCGTGCTCACCTTCCGGACGCCCGACGAGGCGATCGAGAAGGCGAACAACACGCCCTA
>JANNUM010000256.1:0-3968 GCA_031395235.1 Chloroflexota bacterium | reverse complement strand
GGTGCCATGAGGTCGGCGGCTCGCGCCTCTTCAACGCGGTCGCGATCAGCCAGCGCTACGCGGGACACGCGCGCCAGGTCGGCCACGCCGCGGCGAGCGTGCACACCGGCGCGTACCTGGGGCGCTACGTGATCGTCGTGGACGAGGACATCGACGTGATGGATCTCGAGCAGGTGCTCTGGGCGATGTGCACGCGGTCCGAACCCGCCGAATCGATCGACATCATCCCGCGGGCCTGGAGCGGCCCGCTCGATCCGCGGATCCATCCGGACAAGAAGGGCTTCTCGTCGCGCGCAATCATCGACGCGACGCGGCCCTGGGAGTGGCGCGACCGTTTCCCGAAGTCGCAGCTGCCCACACCGGCGACGAAGCAGAAGGCGCTGGAGCGGTGGGGCTGGCTGGTGGGCAAGGGAGAGAGGCCGAAAGACCGGTCATAGCCACGCAGCGAGAGGAGCAGCGTCACGGGCGCGCCCCGGGGCGCCGCAGCAATGGCAGCACCTCTTCGCCAGCAGCTGGACGCACTCGAGCCACTCGTCGAAGCGGAACCGGAGATCGAAGACGAGGTGCTCGCAGCCCGCCGCGTGGTAGCCCTCGGCGACCTCGGCGATGTAGGAGGGCGGCCCAGCGATGAGCGCGCCCTCGAGGTCGTCGACCGTCTCGAACCGCCCCGACGCCGGCGGGATCCAGCGAATACCTTCCGTACGGCATGCGCACGTCCAGCGCCGCCATGGTGCAGATCCACCGCGAGCTCGAGGAGGCGGGCGGCGTGTCGGGTGCGTCGTGGTGGACGACGTTCCGGCGGGTGACGCTACCGCTCCTTCGTCCCGGCCTGGTGGCGGGCTGGCTCTACATCTTCATCGTCTCGGTGCGCGAGCTCTCCGCCTCGGTGCTTCTCGTCACCAGCGAGACCACGGTGCTGGCGGTCGTGATCTTCGATCTCTTCGAGTCGGGGAAGTCCAACGCCGTCGCCGCGCTGTCGGTGCTCCTCATCGCGACGCTCGTCGTCATCGTGATGGTCGTGCAGCGCATCACCGGCCGTGTGGGGATCCGTGAGGCCTGATGCTCCCCGCACTCCGCGGGTACGCTCCTCCGCGCGACGCGGACGCGACTGACCGAGCTGCGCACGATGTTCGAGGGCCGCGCAGCCTAGGCGCCGGATCAGCGGAGCCCGAACATCCGAAGGAGCTCTCCTGCCGGTAGCGGCACGTGGAGCAGGCGGTCGAACACGCCGAACACCAGCACCCAGCAGAGCGCGGCGACCCCGACGCTCGGCATCCAGCCCTCACGCGCCATGAAGCGCAGGTAGGCGAAGGCCGAGACCGGGATCGCGATGAGGAAGCCCAGCAGGTAGACCGCCGCGAAGATGCCGAGGAACCAGGCCGCGACCTCGCCGGTCCGGCGCGCGCGCACCTCCGGTGCGAGCGTCGCCTCGTCCCCGGGGTCCGGCGCCCGCGGCACGCCCACGGCGCCGCGCGACCGCAGCGAGATGACGGCGAGCAGGACCGAAAGCACGAGCGAGGGGACGGCGATCGCAGCGGGAAAGAGCTTCGCACCCTCGGGAAGAGCGAGCGCCGTGACGGTGGCGTAGGCGAACACGGCGGCGAGGAATAGCGCGAACGCCAGATCCCAGGCCCAGCGCGCCGGACGTCCGTCGTTCAAGGGACCGGACTCGCGCGGCGCCGCCGGAACGCCTGAACGTACGGCGACAACGCGACCGCAACGGAGAGCAGGAGCATGACGACCACGGCCGGACGCGCCAGCCATTCGAACTCGTAGCGCGACACCGAGAGCGCGAGGTAGCTCTCGATCGTGGCACCGAGCACCAGCCCGAGGATGAGCGGCGCGCGCGGAAAGTCGAGCTCGACGAGGATGAGGCCGAGCACGCCGAACACGAGCGCGACGACCACGTCGAAGAGCGTGTTCCGCTCGGCATACGCGCCGAGGAACACGAGGAGGATCAGCGGCGGCACGAGGAGGCTGCCGCGGATCCGCGTGATCGCGACCAGCTGACGAGCGAGCAGCAGGATGACGGCGATCGCGACGACGTTCGCGAGCATCATCGTCCACGCCATCCCGAACGTGATCGACAGATTCACCGTCAGCATCTCCCGCCCCGGGACCAGTCCCTGGATGATGAATGCGCCAAGCAGCACCGCGGTCGACACGTTGCCGGGGATCCCGAACACGACGGTGGGTATGAGCGCGCTCGTCCGCTCGGCCGCGGATGCGATCGCCGGCGCGATGACTCCCTCGACGGCGCCGTGACCAAAACGCGATTTGTCAGAGGAGCTCTGGACGGCATGCCCGTAGGCGACCCACTGCGCGCCGTTGCCGCCGATCCCGGGCGCGACGCCGGTGAAGATGCCCAGAACGACGGTCCGGAGCGCCAGCCAGCGGTGATGGATGACGTCAGCGAAGCCCTGGCGGAGCCCGCCGAGCGCGCCCACATCACGGCGAGCGATCGACGTGCGGTGCACCGCGAGGTCCACGAGCTCCGGGATCGCGAAGAGGCCGAGGGTCGCGGGGACGATGCGGATGCCTTCCCACAGGTAAAGCTGATCGAACGTGAAGCGCAGCGTCGACGTACCGGGTGCCTGCCCGACCGTCGCGAGCAGCAGTCCCAGGCCCGCCGCGGCGAAACCCTTGACCGGCGAACGGCCGGTGAGGCTCGAGATGAACGCGATGCCGACGACGGCGAACATGAGGAATTCAGGCGATCCGAATGAGCGCAGGAATGGCTGGATGATCGGGATCGTCACCATGAGACTGAGCGCACCGACGACCGCGCCGATGAACGCGCCAAACAGCGCCGCACCCAGCGCGCGTCCCGCCTGTCCCTGCTTGGCCATCGGATGACCGTCGACGATCGTGGCCGCGGTGACCGGCTCGCCCGGGACGCCGAACAGGATCGAGGTGATCTCTCCCGTCATCGCGACGACCGATGACATGCCGAGCAGGAACGCGAAGGCCTCCGCCGGCTGCATCTTGAAGGTGAACGGGAGCATGAGCGCAAGCGCGGTGGCGCCGCCGATTCCGGGGAGAATGCCCACGACGAAACCGGCTGCGATGCCGACGAACATCAGACCGATCGCCGGCCAGGACAGGACCTGTCCCAGGCCGGCGATCAGCGCTTCGAACAACGGTTATTTCAGAGCGAGAGCTGCCTTGAGCGCGTCGATCGTCGCTTTGTCGTAGCCGAGGAGCTCGTTCACGATCTTCTCGACCGCGGCGCCGTCCTTCGGCGCGATATCGAGCCCCTGCTTCGCCGCCTCCTCGATCGCCGCCGGGTCCTTCCAGGCCTTGACGAACGCTTCGCGCAGAGCCTTCAGCCGGTCGGCCGGGATGCCCGGAGGCGCTGTGAACGACTTGCTGATGACTGAAGGCGCCGTGATCGCCCTCACCAGCGACTTGTTCACGGGACTGGTCGCGATGTCCTCAGCCAGCGGGATGTTGGGCAGAGCCTTGATCTTCTCGTCGCCCTGCTGGAGGAGCGGGACCATCGTGCCATCCTTCAAGTTCTGACCCTGGGTCGCGCTCATGCTCTCCCACGTCCAACAGCCGCCCTGGACTTCGCCGGAGTCGACCGCCCGTGAGATCTCATTGGTGCCGGAGTAGCCGGCGACGATCTTGATGTTCGCGCCGATCGCGGTGCGCAGTACCTGAGGGAAGTCGCCGGTGTTCGAACCCGGGCCCGTCGAGCCGGCGATGAACTGCTTGGAGCCCTGGAGGTCCTGGACCTTGGTGAAGCCCGAGTCCTTACGCGCGATGCACACGATCGTCGCCGAGAACGCGCTCCCGAGCCACGAGAACTTCTTCGCGTCGAACTTGATGTCCGCTGCGCCCTGTGCCTGCAGCAGCACCTGGTTCTCGTTGAACACGCCAAACACGGTGCCGTCCTTCTCGCCGACCTCGTAGAGCCAGTTCGCCGCGACGCGGCTGCCCGCGCCGGGCATGTTCTCGACGACGAG
>JANNUM010000244.1:0-4379 GCA_031395235.1 Chloroflexota bacterium | reverse complement strand
GTTCACGACCGACACGCCGACGCCGTGCAGGCCACCCGAGACCTTGTAGCCCGCGCCGCCGAACTTGCCGCCGGCGTGGAGGATCGTGTGCACGACCTCG
Organism: Chloroflexota bacterium; assembly: GCA_031395235.1. Taxonomy (GTDB): domain Bacteria; phylum Chloroflexota; class Limnocylindria; order P2-11E; family P2-11E; genus CF-39. The sequence goes on along the minus strand of JANNUM010000244.1, from coordinate 4,279 downwards.
AGCGCGGACTTGCCGGTCTGCTGCTGCTTGTCCACCGGGATACCGCGGCCGTTGTCGGCAACGGTGATGTCCTTCGACTTGTGGATCCACACGTTGATGCGGTCGCACGTGCCGTTCATCGCCTCGTCGATCGAGTTGTCGAGGACTTCACGGATGAGGTGATGGAGTCCGCGGATGTCGGTCGTGCCGATGTACATACCCGGACGACGACGCACCGCCTCGAGTCCCTCGAGGACCTGGATGTCCTTCGCGCTGTAGCCGTCGTCGCCACCCCCCGACTTCAAGCGCGTGAACTCTTTCCTGACCGCCACGTGCTCTCCCTCATGCCCGACCGGCGCGGACCAGGAGCTCATAGAGACGCTCGAAGTCCTCGTCGGAGTAGTAGTCGACAAGACCTACGAGAACGACACGGTCGTCGAGGTCGCGCTCCAGTACAACGACACCTTCGCCGAGCGCGTGTACACCTTCGCCAACAACATCAACACCATCGACGGCGGCGCGCACCTCACCGGCTTCCGCAACGCCCTGACGCGAACGCTCAACGCCTACGCGCGCAAGAACGGGCAGCTGAAGGACGCGGATCCGAACCTCACCTCCGAGGACGTCCGCGAGGGCCTCACGGCCGTCATCAGCGTCAAGATCAAGGAGCCGCAGTTCGAAGGGCAGACGAAGACAAGGCTCGGCAACGCCGAGGTCGCGGGTCAGGTCGCCGCGGCCGTCAATGACGCGCTCGGTCAGTACCTCGAGGAGAATCCGCCGGACGCCCGTCGCATCGTCGAGAAATGCCTCACCGCGTTCCGCGCGCGCGAAGCCGCGCGCAAGGCGCGCGATCTGGTGCTGCGCAAGGGCGCGCTCGACGGCTTCTCGCTCCCCGGCAAGCTCGCGGACTGCCAGGAACGCGACCCCGAGAAGTGCGAGCTCTTCATCGTCGAGGGCCCCTCGGCCGGCGGCAGCGCGAAGGGCGGCCGCGACCGGCGCACCCAGGCGATCCTGCCGCTGCGCGGCAAGATCCTGAACGTCGAGAAGGCCCGCGCGGACAAGATGCTCGGCAACGAGGAGATCAAGGCGCTCATCACCGCCCTCGGCACCGGCATCGGCGACTACTTCGACATAAAGAAGCTCCGCTACGGCCGCACGATCCTGCTCTGCGACGCGGACGTCGACGGCTCGCACATCACCACGCTCCTGCTGACGCTCCTGTACCGGCATTTCCGGCCGCTCATCGAGGAGCGTCGCATCTACATCGGCCAGCCACCGCTGTACCGGCTGCAGCTCGGCAAGGAGATCCGCTGGGCGTACTCGGACAAAGAGCGCGACAAGGCGATCAAAGAGCTGAAGCAACAGGCGAGGACGAAGCGCGACGATCGGAAGAAGGCCGCCGCTGAGAAAGCGGACGCCGAAGGCGGCGACAAAGAGACCTCGCGCGTACGGCGGCGCGCCGCCGAGGCCAACGTCGATGCCGAGGCGGACGCTCCGGTGAACAGCGATGAGGGCACCGACGACGGCAAGGGCGGCCGCGAGCCCGCGATCGCGCGCTACAAGGGTCTGGGCGAGATGAACGCCGAGCAGCTTTGGGACACGACGTTGAACCCCGCGACGCGGACGCTCAAGCAGATCACGCTCGAAGACGCCGAGCAGGCGGACCTCGTGTTCGACGAGCTCATGGGCAGTGAGGTCGAAGGCCGCAAGAAGTGGATCATGGCGAACGCGAAGAAGGCGGCACTGGACATCTGATGGCAAAACTCTCCGAGCTCGGCGTCGACTTCGAGCACTGGTGCTTCGCGTGCGGCCGCCTGAACGACAGCGGCCTGCATCTGGATTTCGACGTTTCGCGCGGACGCGCGGAGGCGACCTGCGTCCCCCAGCGCCGGCACCAGGGGTACGACGGCACGGTGCATGGCGGGATCGTCGCCGCGCTGCTCGACGAGACGATGGGTTGGGCGATCTTCCATCAGGGCATCTGGGGCGTCACCGCGCGCCTGAACGTGACGTTCCGGCAGCCCGTGCCGGTGGGTGAGGAGCTGCGCGTGGTCGGCGAGGTCGTGCGCGAGCGGAGCCGCTCGATCGAGACGCACGGGGCGGTCTCGCGCGCGAGCGACGGCGCGATCTTGGCGGAGTCGGACGCCGTCTTCCTCCTGATGCCCGACGAGCGCAGGCGCGAGCTGGAGCGTCGCTACTCGCGGACCGATGAGACATTCGCCCGCGTGCGCGCCGCGGTGGCGGCGGAAGAGCGGGTCAGGGAGCACGGCAGAACGTGATCGACGAACCGAAGAACGACCGCGTGATCGCAATCGAGCTCGAGCACGAGATGCGGCAGGCGTATCTCGACTACTCGATGAGCGTCATCGTCGCGCGCGCGCTGCCCGACGTGCGCGACGGCCTCAAGCCGGTGCAGCGCCGCATCCTCTTCTCGATGCATGAGATGGGTCTGCGCAACGATCGCCCGTTCCGTAAGTCCGCGAACGTCGTCGGCGAGGTGATGGGGAAGTACCACCCGCACGGCGACGCGCCGATCTACGACGCCCTCGTGCGCCTCGCGCAGGACTTCGCGGCGCGCTATCCGCTGGTCCAGGGCCAGGGCAACTTCGGCTGCTTCTCCGGCGATACGAAGGTCGAGCTCTACAACGGCGAGCAGAAGACGCTGGCGGAGCTCGTGGAGATGGCGCACCGCGGCGCGCGTGTGGACGTGTTCACCGTGGATGGGCACCGCAACGTGCGCATCAAGCCGATGCGCGCACCGCGCCTCGTCCGGCGCGATGACCCGGTCGTGAAGGTGACGCTGGAGTCCGGCGCGGAGATCGTCTGCACACCAGACCACCGTTTCATGATCCGCGACGGGACCTACCGCGAGGCACGTGAGCTCAAGCCGAAGGACCAACTCATGCCGTTCGCGCGCTCATCGATCCCCGAGCGGCTCCACCGCACCGGCGCGTTCCCGATCCCGGCGAGCCTCGCGCAGAAGGTCGCGAAGGTCGAGCCGGCCGGACGCGCGGACGTGTACGACCTCACCGTCGACGTCACGCAGAACTTCGCACTCGCCGCGGGGATCTTCGTCCACAACTCGATCGACGACGATCCGCCAGCGCATATGCGGTACTGCGTCACGGGCGACACCCTGGTGCGCACTACGAATGGAACCGTCCCACTATCAAAGATCGCGATCGACGCCAAACCGGATTCCGACACCAAGATCGACTACGAACTCATTGGGCGTACGGGTGACCCCGTACGGGCCACGCGCTTCTTCCACTCCGGAAGCCACCCGACGCTGCGCCTACGAACGACAGAGGGCTACGAGCTGACCGGCACCCGGAACCATCCGATCCTGTGCCTGGTTCCGGTCTTTGGCGTGCCGATGCTCATCTGGAAGCTGCTCGAAGAAGTGCAACCTGGCGATCGTGTCGCCCTTCTGCGGAACTTCCCACGGAGCCTCGGCTCGCTAGACGAACGAGACGCTCAGCTTGCGACGCTCGCAGGCGGCATGGTCACAGAAGGCTGGGCCTCCGAGGGCCGCGCAGGCTTCAACAACGTCGACGTCGACTACTTCACGTCCGTCGTCGCAGCCTACGACGCGCATGTGGGCGGCGGACGCTACGCCTACTCGCGCATCATCAAGTCGGGAAGCCTGCTGCAGGAACTCGACATCCAAGACATGACGAGTTTCCGCGCGAGTCCTCTCGCCGAGATGATCGGCCTGCGTAGCGCGCACAAACGTGTCCCGTCCTTCGTATGGAGCGCATCGCTGGCCTTCAAAGCCGCGTTCCTCCGCGCGGCATTCGAGGGCGATGGGTCATCGTCGATCCTCAAGGGCCGCCACGGCAACGGTATTCAGATCTCGTACTCGACACGCAGCACGGGCTTGGCGATGGATATCCAGCAGCTCCTGCTGGAGCTTGGCGTCGTTGCGAAGCAATGCCACTACGACAACGGCGAGATCAAGATCCTGGTCTCGAACCGCCGCGACGCACGGCTGTTCTCCAAGAACATCGGGTTCTTCGGACGGAAGCAGTGCAAGCTCGAAAAGGAGCTCGCAGGCATTCCGCTCACAAGCTCGGCGATGAGTCGTGACCATGTCCCGTTCGTCGCCGCGTACATCCGATCTGAGGGCGCGACGCGCTGGACCGACCGCGACTGGCTTCGTCGGCATAACGTCGATCGCATCGAGCGCTGGGAGCGCGACCGGCAGACGATTCTCGCGCACATCGCCAACAAAGAAACACTCCGAGTCGTCGAGCCGCTGGTGGATGGCACGTACTACTACGCCGAGGTCGAGGCGGTC
>JANNUM010000238.1:0-10243 GCA_031395235.1 Chloroflexota bacterium | reverse complement strand
CGGCAGTCTCCCGATCCTCGGCAACGTCCTCCTTCGCACCGAGGGTGGCCGTCTGAAGCTCACCGCGACGAATCTCGAGGTCGGGATCAATTGCTGGGTGCCCGCGAAGGTCGACGACGAAGGCTCGATCACCGTGCCGGCGAAGCTCTTTACCGACTTCGTCAACTCACTGCCCCCTGGCCCCACGGAGCTATCACTCAACGTCCGCACGAAGACCGTGCACCTGCGTCGCGATCCGTACGAGGCGAACTTCAAGGGCATGGACGCGGAGGAGTTTCCCATCATCCCGGTTGCTCCCGACAAGTCCACAACGCGCGTGAGCAAGTCAACGCTGCGTCAGATGATCGGCGAGGTCGCGTTCGTCGCGACGACTGACGACAGCCGACCTGTTCTCACCGGCGTGCTGACAACGCTAGAGGGCGAGAAGATCACGATGGCCGCGGCCGATCCCTATCGGCTTTCCGTTCGGAACGCGAAGCTGATGGATAAGGTCGAGGGCAAGCTCGAGGTCATCATCCCCGCGCGTAGCCTGCAGGAAGTGCAGCGCATCATCGACGACAGCGACGACCCCGTCGATATCTTCATCACCCCGAACGGCAGCCAGGTGATTTTCCATACGCCCGAGGCAGACCTCGTCTCACGTGTCATCGAGGGCCAATTCCCGAACTACCGCCAGGTCATCCCGCAGGGAAAGCCGGCGACGAAGATCACCGTGCAACGAGAAGAGCTCCTCCAGGCGACACGGCTCGCGTCATTGTTCGCGCGCGATTCCGCGAACATGCTCCGCTTCCAGGTGAACCCCTCTGACAACCCCCCGCTCATCATCAGCGCGAACGCCGCGGAGGTGGGCGATCAGACGGCGAAAGTGGACGCGACGGTCGAGGGGCAGAACACGACCATCGCTTTCAATTCGCGGTTCGTCTCCGACGCGCTGAGCAGCCTCACCGCGCCTGAGGTGGCGCTCGAGCTCGGCGGTCCGCTCGCCCCCGGCGTCATCAAGATTGTCGGCGACCCGGACTACCTCCATGTGGTGATGCCGCTCCGTATCCCGGCGTAGGAAGGTGCGCGTCTCCACGCTCGCGCTCGAGGACTTCCGCAGCTACGCGCAGGTCGAGCTGCCACTCGCGCGCGGCGTCGTCGCCTTCGTCGGACCGAACGGCGCGGGCAAGACCAACCTCCTGGAGGCGATCCATCTCGTCGCGCGCGGCGACTCGCCCCGCGCGCGCGACGACACTGAGATGGTCCGCTGGGGCGCGACGACCGCGCGCGTCCGCACCGAGGTGGATCGCGCTGAAGACCACCGTCGCATCGAGACGCTGCTGTTCGCGCCGCCTGACGGCGATCGCCGGCGGCCGCGGCGGTACCTTCTCGACGGGGCGGGGAAGCGATCGCAAGATGCGGCAGGCGAGCTCGTCGTTGTCGCGTTCTTTCCCGAGGACGTCGAGCTGCTGGGAGCGGCGCCCAGCGCACGGCGTCGCTTTCTCGACGCGATGCTCGGCCAGATCGACCGCACTCACAGGCGCGAGATGCGCGAGCTCCAGCGCGTGCTCGAGCAGCGCAACGCGCTCCTGCGCGCCGCTCGCGACGAGCTCGAGCTTCCTGAAGAGGAGATGGTGTTCTGGGATCGTGAGCTCGTTCGACTTTCCGCTGCGATCTCGCTCCGACGGACACGGCTCGTGGAGGAGCTGTCCGCGCCGTTCGTCAGCGCAACTGAGCTCTTCACGGGCGCGGACGGGCTGTCGCTCGCGTACGCGGGGCAGGTCGAGGGCGCGACGCTGGAGGAACGCGCGAGCGCATACCAGCACGTCCTGCGCGAGAAGCGAGACCGCGAGCGCTGGCAAGGCGCGTCGCTGGTCGGGCCGCAGCGCGACGATCTCATCGTGACGTCGGAAGGGCGCACGTTGCCGGAGTTCGCGTCGCGCGGGGAGCATCGCAGCGCGGTGCTTTCACTGAAGATCGCCGAAGCCGCGTGGCTCGCGTCGCGTGTTGGTGAGCAACCGGTCTTCCTGCTGGACGACGTGCTCTCGGAGCTGGACCCGGCCCGGCGCGAAGCGCTGGCGCGCGCCATCCCGGAGGACGCGCAAACACTGCTCACGGCGGCGATCACCACGGCCCTGCCGGATGTCCTCCGCGAGCGGGCCACACTCGTGCCGGTGCGGCGCGGCGAGGTCGGATGAGATCCATCGCGCGTGCGATCCAGAGCGCGCTGCGAACGCTCGGGATCGAGCGTGACGTCGCGCGCGCGGACGCGGTGCGCGTGTGGCACGCGGCCGCGACGACCGTGCTGGGTGAGGATGCGGTGAGCACGCGCGCGGTACGCACCGACGGCGACACTCTCGTCGTCCTGGTCCCCACCGCGCAGTGGGCCGGTGAGATCCGGCTTCGCGAGCGTGAGCTGCTCCGGGCTCTTGCGGATCGTGCGCCAGCGAGCCGCATCGCGCGTCTCCGGTGCGTTCCCTCGCAGTGAGCCTTCGGGTCTGGGACACTCGCGAGCGATGCCGCAGCTGAGCTTCATCACGACGGTCGGCAGCACGGCGGACGTGCGGGCAAGCCGCGCCGACGTGATCCTGGTGAGCGAGCCCGAGACCGGCGCGACCCTGCGCACGAAGGGCCGGCTCTATCTCCTGTTCGAGGCGTCGCCGCCTGGCCCCGCCGAGAAGATCGCGCGCGAGATCGCCGAGCTGACGAAACAGGAGTACTACTACGATCTCTCCGCGGGGATCGAAGTGTCGCTGCGGCGCGCGCTGCGGCAAGCGAACCGGCGCGCGGCGCAGCGGCTGCGCGAGCACCGCGGCTCCATCACGCTCCAGTGCGCGTGCGCCGTCGTCGTGAACAACGAGCTCTACACGTCGCGGGTCGGCGGCGCGCAGGTCTTCCTCGTGCGCCGCGCTCGACTCTTCCTACCCGGTGATGAGCCCGGCGAGCTCGCTGACTTCGTGCACCGGACGACAACGCGCGAGGCCGCATCGCTGGGCGCGGACGCCGACGTGCTGCCGAAGGTGTGGCGGCAGTCGATCGAGGCGGGCGACACGGTCATCCTCGCGAGCGCCGCGGTCGTCGATGGGCTCGGCGCGGAGGCGCTGAAGAACGCGGCGGTCACGCTTCATCCCAGGTCGGCCGCCGCGCACATCCACAATCGCGCGGTCGCGGACGGCGTCGCGGGCAGCGACGCGGTGATCTTCATCGAGATCGCCCAGTCGACGAGCGCGGCCGCCCGTCTCGCGCCGGGGCCGCCACCGATCCTGCGGCCGGAAGACGTGGCGATGGCCGACAACATCCGGTCGCGTCTCGACGCGTTGGCGCGGATCCCGCGGAACGTCGGACGGCTGCTGCGCGTGGCCGGGACGCCAGTCAGATCCGCAGCGACGAAGAGCGTCGCGGTCGGTCTCGAGCTCATGCCAAGGCGCGGCGCTGCGCTGCCCCGACATCCCGATACGGCGCGCTCGCGCTCGCGGCGGCAACGTCGCGCGATGACCACACTCGCGGTGCTGCTCCTCGTCGCGGCCACCGGAGTCGGTGCACTCGCCTACCGCGATTACGAGTCGACTCGTGCGAGCCGGGACTACCAGCTGGCGATCGTGAACGCGGAGGCCTTCATCGCGTCGGCGCACCGCCTGGTCGACCGCACGACTCCGGACCCCGACGCCGCGCGCGACAGGTTGGCGAGCGCGACCGAAAAGCTCGACGAAGCCGGCCGCTCGCCCTTCGCCGACACCGAGCACATCGCGGCGCTGCACGCGGACATCGCGGCCCTCACCGACCGCATGGACGGCGTCATCCTCGAGCTCGCGCGCTTCGCCTCGGGATCGAAGCTCGCCCAGGTCGTCGGGAACGTGAACGGGCTGTACGTCACCGATCCCGGGTCGGGGCGGCTCTGGCGCGTGTTCGGCGATCCGATCCAGCAAGGTCCGGTGCTCCAACGCGGTGTCAAGGGAGTGGGCGCGCCGGTGCAGATCGCGCTCCAGGACTTCGCGGTCTACTCGCTCGACGACGCCGGCAAGCTCTGGCGCGCCGAGGGGGATCAGGTCGTCGATGTCACGCCCGCCGACCGCGAGAAGTGGAAGGCGCCTGCGGCGATCGCGGTCTTCGCGAGCAACCTCTACGTCCTCGACAGCGAGACGGGTCAGCTGTGGAAGCACGAATCGAACGACGGCGCGCAGTTCCGTCCGGCGATCGGGTATCTCTCCACGCCGCTCGCGCCCAACACCGCGCGTGCGCTCGCGGTCGACGGGGACGTGTGGATCGTGACCTCCGCCGGTGACCTTCAGCGCTTTCGGCGCAGCCCGCTCGTCACGACGGCGGCGCGGATCGACTTCGTCCCGCGCTGGGCGGGCACCGCGCCACGCGCGAACGGGATCCAGGCCATTGATACCCAGCGGTCGATCTACCTGCTCGACTCGGGCGGAAAGCTGGTGGTCCAGCTGACGCGCGACGGTCGCGAGGTCGCGCGGTTCGCGCTCCCTCCCGAGCTACCGCCCGCCGCCAGCTTCTACGTGTCCGAATCGCTGCAGGTCGCCTACACACTTCACGGGACGAAGATCGTCGCGACGAGCATCGCGCGTTGATCCCGCTACGGGACGCCAATCCCGTACGCAGCCTGCCGATCGTCAACCGCCTGCTCCTGGCGGTGAACCTCGTGGCCTGGATCTACATCGTGTATCTGACGCGCCAGCCCGGTGCGCTCGAGGCCTTCTTCGACCGCTACTCGTTCGACTGGCTGGAGTTCACGCAACGCATCGCCACGGGCGATCTCAGCTTGGACACGTTCGTCCCGATCGTCTCGCACATGTTCCTGCACGGCGGCTGGCTGCACGTGCTCGGGAACATGCTCTATCTCTGGATCTTCGGCGACAACATCGAAGACCGCTTCGGCAGCGCGCAGTACCTGATCTTCTACCTGCTGTGCGGCGTCGTCGCGGCGATCGGGCAGGGACTCATCGCTCCGGCGCCGATGGTCGGCGCGTCGGGGGCGATCGCCGGCGTGCTTGGCGCCTACCTCATCCTGTCCCCGACGGCGCGCGTGTCGACCCTGGTCTTCCTCGGGTTGTTCATCACCATCGTCGAGCTGCCCGCGCTCATCGTCATCGGGATGTTCATCGTGCTCCAGATCATCGAGGGCGTCGCGGAGCTGCGCGTGGCCGGTCACGCGGCCGCCCAGCACATCGCGTACTTCGCGCACATCTGCGGCTTCGCCGCGGGTCTGCTGCTACTGGTGTTCTTCCGCCGTGGCGATGCGCAACGCCGTGTGCGCTTCGGGTGAGGCGGACGCAGGCGAGCGCGGTCGGAATGGAGTTAGCCTAGGGCGATGCTCGTCCCCTGCACGGTCGAGTCGGTCCGGGTGCATGTCCTCACGGGTCAGCACGTTGTCCTGCTCCAGGCCAAGGAGAGCAACCGCCTCCTGCCGATCTGGATCGGACCGGATCAGGCGCACAGCATCGCGACGCGCCTCGCCGGCCTCACGAGTGAACGGCCCCTCACCCACGATCTGATGATGGATGTGATCGCCAAGCTCGGCGTCGAGATCACGCGCATCGTCGTGAAGGATCTTGTTGCCGATGACATAGGAGGAGGGGTGTTCCACGGCAGCCTGTTCCTCCAATTCGGCGAGCGCGAGGTCGAGATCGACTGCCGGCCTTCCGATGCGATCGCGCTCGCGGTGCGCTGCGACGCGCGCATCCTCGTGTCGGACACGGTGCTGGATCGCTCGGCTATCTCCGCCGAGAGCGAGGACGACGAGAGCATCGCGGTGTTCAAGGAGTTCATCCAGTCGCTCCCCGACGACCCGCCGGGACAGGGCTCGAGTTAGGACGAGCGACGACGCGGTCAGGGGGAGGGGCCCCTGTCAGCGAGCGAAGCGAGCGTGCCGCGAGGAGCGAGGCCACCAGCCCTGAGCGTGTCTCCTCGCCGTAGGCGAGAGATTGAGCTAGAGCGGGAGACCCCAGAGCCGCAGGCGCAGGCGCAGCAAGTCGCGGATCGCGCGGAGGATCACCTTTGGTTGCTGACCCTTCGCCTTCCCTGCGGTACGCGGGTAATGCGGCACGCCGACGTCGCGCGTCCGGATGCCGGCCCGCCGCAGCGTGATCAGCATCTCGGCCGAGAAAAAAGCGCCATTCGACCGGACGCGCGCGAGCGGCGCGCGTTCGAAGACCTCGCGGCGGAAGAGCTTGAACGCGCAGTCGACGTCGCGGAAGCCGCCCAGGAACATCACGCTGATCACCCGGTTGTAGACCCACGCCACGAACCGCGTGCGTGGAGGATCCTGGCGCTTCAGGCGATAGCCCATCACCGCATCGACGCCGTCGATGGCAGAGATGAGGCGTCCGACGTCGGGGATCTGGAACTGACGGTCGCCGTCGGTGAAGAAAATGAAGTCCTTCGTCGCGGAGACGAGTCCCGAGCGCACCGCGCCGCCATAGCCGCGGCGCGCGCCGTGGTGGACGACACGGACGCGCGCATCCGCCTTCGCGAGGTCGTCCGCGATCTGCCCGGTGCGGTCGGTGCTTCCGTCGTCGATGACGATGACCTCGATGTCGTCCGCAAAGCGCGGCAGCACCGCTAGCGCGTCTCGCACGACGGCCTCGACGTGATCTTCCTCGTTGAGCGCCGGAAAGAAGAACGAGAGGCTCCCTAGTCGTGCGGCCAACGCAGCGCAAGGTTAGCGTGTTGCCTCGGGATGACCTGGAGCGACCGCACGATCGCGATCGCGCTGGCGGCCACAGGCGCCGCGGCCTACCTCGTCGCCGGGCTGGGCCTCCTCACCGACTACGACTACTACGGACGTCTCGCCCAGGCGCTCACGGCGGGGCAGTGGTCGCTGACCGAAGCGCCGCCCTGGCTCAACGAGCTCGTGCCGTGTGGGACGGAGCGGTGGTGCGTGGTGTATCCACCGCTGCCGGCGATCCTCGCCGTGCCCTTCGCGGCCGTGCTGCCCACGGCCTTGGCGCAGGTGCTCGTCTCGCGCATCGCCGGCGGCGTTTCGACCGGGATCCTGTATCTGGCGCTCCGCGCGTTCGGCGCGCCACGCCTCGTCGCGATCTCCGGAGCGCTCCTCTCGGCGTTCGGGACCACGCTGTTCTTCTCGAGCGTCGACGGGCGCGCGTGGTACGCGGCGCACGCCGTCGCGATGCCGTTCCTCTCGGCCGCCCTTCTCTTCGCGGCCCGCGGCGAGCGCGCGTGGCTGGTCGGCGCAGCCATCGGGCTCGCGGCGCTGGCCCGCCTCCCCGTCGCCGCCGCCGCCCCGGCGCTAGCGCTGTTGCTCGCGCGTCGCGCGGGCACGCCGTATCCCCGAGCGCTTGCCGGCGTCGTGCTCGGCGGCGCTCCGTTCGCGCTCGTGTACTTCGGGTACGACCTGTTGCGCTGGGGCTCGATGTTCGACTCGGGCTACGTGCAGCTCACGCAGGGCGACGTCTTCTTCACGCGCGGGCTGTTCTCGCCGTTCTATCTGCCACGCCATTTCTACGCGATCTTCCTCGAGCCGCCCGACCTGTTGGAGGGAACACCGTTCTTCCTGCGACCGCGCAGCATCGGCACGGCGCTGTTCCTGACGACGCCGGCGTTCCTATGGCTCTTCGCGGGCCTGCGCGGTCTGCGGCGTGATGTCGGGGCTGCGGCGGTTGCGGCGGCCGCGCTTCTCGCGCTCCTCCCGGACGTCCTCCACGGAACAGTCGGCTTCCAGCAGTTCGGGTATCGCTTTTCGCTCGATGCTCAACCGTTCCTCATCGCGCTCGCGCTCGTGGGCGACGCGCGCAGCGGCACCACCTGGCGCTCGCGTCCGTCGTGGCTCTTCGCCCTGGTCGTGACGGTGTCGGTCGCGATCAACGTCTACGCGATGGTCGCGATCACGCGCTTCGACTACTGGCAGTGACGCAGACCGAGCAGTCGGTGCGCGACGACCGCCGCGCGCACCTAGCGATCGCCGGCCTCATCACCCTCGGCGTCCTCCTGCGACTGCTGACACTGCGGTCCCCGGGTTTCCCCACCGACGTCGGCACCTTCCAGGCGTGGGCCGAGCAGATGGTCCGGGTCGGGCCGGGCGGCTTCTACGCGCCCGACTATTTCAGCGACTACCCACCGGCGTATCTCTACGTCCTCTGGTCCTTCGGCGCGGTCTTCGACGGCGAGCTGCTCCGTCTCGCGGTGAAAGCCGCGAGCATCCCGGCGGATATCGCGATCGCCATCGGAGCAGCCCTCCTCGCGTGGCGCCACGCCGGACGGGGGAGCGCGACGTTGGCCGCGGGTCTCTGGTCGTTGCAGCCGGGCGTGATCTTCGCCGGTCCGTACTGGGGACAGATCGACGCGGTCGGGGCGCTTCCGCTCTTCGCGGCGCTGGTCGCCGCGGGACGCGGCCGCTGGGCGACGGCCGGAGCGCTCGCGGCCCTCGCCGCGATGGTGAAGCCGCAGTTCGGCATCGGCGCCGTCGTGATCACCGCCGGGGTGCTCATCGAGCTGATCCGTTACGGGCGCTGGCAAGGGCTTGTCCGCGTGGGCGTAGCGGGCGTCGTCACTGCGCTTGCGCTCGGGGCGCCCTTCCGGGCGGGTCCGGCCGAGCTCTTCGACCTCGTGAAGAAGGCAGCCGAGACCTACCCGTACACCTCGCTATACGCGTTCAACCTGTGGTCGATCGTCGGCGATTTCTGGGAGCCGGACAACGCCTTCGTCATCTACGGCGTTCTGCTGCTCGCCGCGGGCCTGCTTCTCTCGTGCACGCCGCTGTGGCGTCGTCGCGACACGGCGACGTTCCTCGCAGCGGGCGCGATCGCCGCCTGCGCCTTCTATTTCCTCCCCACCCGCGCGCACGAGCGATATCTCTTCCCGGCGTTCGTGCTGCTGCTCCCGCTCGCGGCAGTGCGCGCGCGAATCCTGTGGCCGTACGTGGTGCTATCGCTGGGCTTCGCGCTGTCGCTCTATTTTGCGTTCACGCGCTACGGACAGAACGAGCTGAAGTCGCCAGAGTGGCTCGAGACCACGCTCTTCTCGCGCAACGGTCAGATCCTGATCGCGCTCGTCATGCTCGGCACCGCCGGTCTCATCGCCTGGCGGCTCGTCCGTGGCGAGGCGCGTCTCGAGCCGTCGCGGGCCGTCACCCGCCCACGGACACCCGTGCTCGCCGAACCGCGCGCCGCGTGGCGCCTCCCGGCGGCGCTCGCGAGAGGACGTGCGCCGACGCGGCGCGACCTGAGCATCGCGCTGCTCGTCGCCCTGGCGGTCCTGCTCACACGCGGCTACCGGCTCGATCACCCGCGCGACATGTACTTCGACGAGGTCTACCACGCGCGCACCGCGTTCGAGCTCCTCGCGCAGCGCGATCCGTACGAGTGGACGCACCCGCATCTCGCGAAGGAGGTCATGGCGCTCGGCATCCTCGCGTTCGGGGACGACCGCGTCGTCGCTCGAGAGTCGCTTCCGGGCCCGAACATCGTCGCGTTTGCGGTCGGCGCGGATGGCACTCGCGCGTTCGCCACATCGGACGGCGATATCGCCCTTCGCCCGCGCGCCGGCACGGTGCGCAGCCTCGTCAAGGGTGCGAGCGGTCTGCGCGCGCTGATCCTCGACGGCGAGCGGATCTTCTGGGTCACCGACACCGAGCTCTTCGAGAATCCGGTGACCGAGCCGCCGAGCAACTTCCAGATCCCACGCGCGAAGCTTCCCCTGAGCGGTCGGGTCACGTCGCTGCTCATGTCCGGCGGTCGCGTCGTCGTCGCGACGGAGTCGGGCCTCGCCATCTACACGGCCATCGACGCACCGCCGGTCACATCACAGCCCGGCGGCGCGGCCGTGACGACGAACAAGGACGGGACCGAGCTCTACGTTCTCGATGTGCGCGGCGACGTGCGCGTCGTCGATCCGGCCACCGGTGGAGAGACACGGCAATTGCCGGGCGGCGGGCCGGGTCGCGCGATCGCGTACGCGCAGGCGCCGAACCGGCTCTTCGTGGCGCGCGCCGATGCCCCGAGCCTTGATGTCTACGAGCTGCCCAACGGTCAGCGCGCGTCGGTGCCGCTGGCGAACGCGCGCACCGGCGCGTTCTTGTCCGGCGCCACCGCTCTCACGCTGGTACCGCAGACCCAGTTCCTCTACGCGCTCGCCGATGGTCGTCTCGTTGTTGTCGAGGTCCACGGCGCGTCGCCGTTCGCGGCGATACCGGTGTCCGGATCGCTCGTCGGCGTCGACAACGACGAGGACAAGCTCCTGGTCGCCGGCTCCGCGGGCGTCGAGCGTATCGAGACCGGACGTCACGCGCTTG
>JANNUM010000195.1:0-1555 GCA_031395235.1 Chloroflexota bacterium | reverse complement strand
TTCGGCGCGCGGCGCTTCATCGTCGCGGGCATCGGGACATACGCCATCGCGAACGTCCTCATCGCGACCGCACCGGCGGCGATCGCGCTCATCGGCTACCGCGTCATCGCGGGTCTCGGCGGCGGCGTCAACATGGTCTCGACGCGCCTCTACATCTCGCAGACCGCGGAGCAGGCGAGCCTCGCGTTCTTCAATAGCATCATCTCGGCGGCGAACTCCGCGGGCAGCGTCTTCGGCCCGGGTTTCGGCGGCCTGGTCGCCGCGTCCGGCGATCTGCGGGCTCCGTTCTTCATCGTGGCGGGCACGAGCGCGCTCGCCTTCGTCGCCGCGCTTTTCCTGCCGCGTCCGAAGCCGCGACCGCACGATGGCGCCGCGACCGCGGCCGCGGGCAGCCGCGTGTGGAACCGGACGGTATTCATTCTTCTCGCCGGCAACCTGTTGCTGCTCATCGGCTTCGGCGGCTGGATCACGAGCTACGCGCCATTCGTGACCACGCGGCTCGGCTGGTCGACCTTTGACGTCGGGATCATCTTCACGATCTTCGGCATCGGGGACATCACGCTTGGTCCGTGGCTCGGCCATCTCGCCGACCGCACCGGACGGCGGCGCATGGCCGTGCTCTCCTCGATCCCGATCTTCCTATTCGGCTTCATCGTGTTCTTCGGTCTACCGAAGCCGTTCTTCTACGCGATCAGCTTCGTCACCGGCGCCGCGCTCACGGCGTACAACGCGTCGTGGTTCGCGCTCCTCACCAACGCGGTCCCGGCGGCGCGGCGCGGGCGTGTGTTCGGCGTCGTGAGCGCGGTCGCGCAGACCGGGACGGTCATCGGGGCAATGGGCGCGACGGCGATCTGGCAGCTGACCGACGTGGGTGGGGGACTGATCCTCGCCTCGACCGCGGCGCTCTGCGCGGGCCTCGTCCTGCTGCTGCTCCCCGCGGAGGTCAGGCCAGCGGCTTCTCCAGCTCCACGTGCGCCGGAAGCATCTGGTACCCCAGCTTCGCGTTGATCCCGCGCATCGACTTGTTCGGCTCGTCGTTCGTCGTGCCCAACGCGCGCAGGCCCCTTGTGCTTCGCGCGCGTGAGCGCCTCCACCTTGAGGGCCCGCGCCACGCCACGGCCGCGGTGCTCGCGCGCGGTGCCGGTCATCCAGGTCCAGCCGTCGCGGTCCTTGCTCTTACCGGTCGTGGTGAATCCCGCGATCGCCTCGCCGGCGTACGCGACCAGCGATGCGGCGCGCGCGAACCGGCAGGCGCTCGGTCACACTCGCGCAGAAGGTGACGTCGAGGAACGCGCCGGCGGCGGCGGTGACGCGGATGCGGAGAGGTTCAGTGTTCATGCAATGAAGGTCGCAATTCACGCGCCGTGAACCCTCGCGACGCTCCGGTTGGACTGAGGATTTGGTTCCTGGAACTGCGGCGCCTGAGTCTGCTCGCGTGGGGAGAGCCATGGACACCGGTTCCGGCGTGACCGCAAAACCGTCGAAGGGTTGCCTTCAAGCGACTGACGACGGTTCTCTCTCCTCGCGGGAGCAGACGAAAAGCGGACGGGACGGG
>JANNUM010000101.1:0-2857 GCA_031395235.1 Chloroflexota bacterium | reverse complement strand
GTGAGCTCGTGGCGGCCGGCGCCAGCGTCTTCAGCATCGCTGGGTCCGCGAACATCGCGAGCGACGGATTCGCGGCAGCGAGAGCCAACCGTCGAGTGCGAGCACACCGAGGACCGCGACGTACACACCCACCGTTGCGGTGACCGCGCCGAGCGGGATCCCGAGGACCTGATCGAACCGCCTTAGCGCAGGGACGCGGTACACGAGTCCAACGAGAACGCCGCCGACGCGACCGACGATCGCCCCGCCGATGAAGAGCGCGACCGCGCTGAGTCCGAGCCCCGCGTTCCCCGAGGGCACGATACCGTTGAGCGGGCCCGCGTAGAGCGAGGCGATCGAGAGCAGCGCGCCACCAAGCACGATGAGCGGGAGGACGAAGCCCTTCCGCCACCCGGCGATCGCGCCGAGGAGGACCGCTCCGATGATCACGATGTCTGCCATGTGCCGGGAGTCTACGTGTCAGGATTCGGATGAATGTCACGGATAGGGATCGCGCTCGGAACAGTGCACGACCGCCCGTTCGTCGAGGTCGCCGCCTTCGCGCGCGCGGCGGAGGAATGCGGCTACGAGGCGATCTTCGTCCCGGAGGCGTGGGGTCGTGATGCCTTCGTCACGCTAGGCGCCCTCGCGCGCGTGACCGAGCGCATCGGCCTCGGCACCGGCATCGTCAACGTGTACAGCCGCACGCCCGCGCTGCTCGCGATGGCCGCGGTGACGCTCGATGAGCTCTCCGGCGGCCGCGCGATCCTCGGCCTCGGAACATCGGGGCAGCGCGTCGTCGAAGGTTGGCACGGCGTTCCGATGGCGCGGCCGCTGCGCCGCCTGCGCGAAACGACCGAGGCGGTGCGCGCGATCGTGGGCGGATCGCGCCGCGGTTACAGCGGCGAGACGATCAGCGTCGCACCCGGCTTCGCGGTGACGTTGGCTCGGCCGCGCGACCGCATCCCGATCTATCACGCTAGCCTCACACCGCGCGCGATACGGCAATGCGCCGAGGTGGCCGATGGATGGCTCCCCTACTTCACGAGTCCCGGGACGCTGCGCGCGGACGTCGCGGCGATCGAGGAGTCTCTTCGCGGCGCGGGCCGCGAGCGCGCGTCGTTCACCGTCGCGCCGTTCCTCCCCGTGCTCGTGAGCGACGACGAAGCGGCGGCGCGCGCCGTGCTGAAGCGCCATCTCGCGTTCTACGTCGGCGGCATGGGCCGCTTCTACCGCGAGGCCGTCGCGCGTCACGGCTTCGCCGACACTGCCGAGGAGGTCCGGCGCTTATGGGACGCGCGAGAGCGCGATGCCGCGGCCGCGGCGATCACCGATGAACTGCTCGACGCTTTCGCGATCGTCGGCGACGCAGGGCGCTGTCGCGCGCGCCTCGATGACTATCGCGCGGCTGGCGCGGACCTTCCGGTGCTCGCGCTCCCGGGCGATGTCACTGCCGCCGACGCCGAGCGGACCGTGCGCGCGCTCGGCGACGCGCGAAGCTAGGAGCCGGTCAGCGCCTTCTTCGAGAGCGTGTCGTCGAGGAGCGCGGCCACCCTCTGTCTCGCGAGCTGTTCGGCCTCGTCCCACCACTGCGTGAGACGTTGCTCCTGCTCGCGCTGACGCTCGCCGAGCTGGAACTCGAACTCCTTGAGCTGCCGAAGGAGGCGGTCGCTGAACCGCTGCTCTTCGGCCACGTGCTCGGTCTCGATCCGCTCGCGCTCCGATCGGCGCCAGGCCTCGAGCCGCTCGGCCTCCTCGTGGCGCCGACCTTCGAACTCGGCGTGAAGCCGCACCTCGGCCGCCTCGTAGCGCCGCCTCGTCTCGACGAGCTCCACCGTGAGCGCGCTGTTCAGGCGCTCGGCGAGGTTCCGCGGCTGTTCGGCTGACCAGAGCCGGTCCGTCTCCTCGCGTCGACGCGCGATCGCTTCGCGCTCGAGGCGTTCGGCCTCGGTTACACGTCGCTCGGCTTCTGCGCGCTGAAGCTCCAAGGTCTGCATGAGCTCGGCGCGCCGTGTGCGCATCTCGGCATCAAGTCGCTCGAACCCCTCCGCCCGACGGCGGGCGAGCTCGGCCGCGAGCGCTCCGGTTGTCGCGTCGATGACCTCGGCGGGGGCCTCTTCGGCGACGGCGTGCGGCATTGGCTCGTGATCGAGAGTCTCGGCAGCCACAGTTGGGGCGTCTTGCGGCGCCTGCGCCGCTGCGTTCGTGACGCCGCCTTCTTCGTTCCACTCGAGCTCTCCACGCGCGGGCACCGGATCCGGCCCCCGGCGAAGCAATGACATGCGAGGCAGCGCGCCTTCTGAAGGATCCTCGATAAGCATCCCCGAACCCCCTGTTTGTTCCCGTCATAGGTGTACCGCCGGCATGTCATTTGGCGCATCACCTACGCGGGGGTTCGAGACCTCACTGGGACCTTTCGGCCCGGGACTACTCGGCCGGGTGGTCGCCGCCCTCGTCGCTGTGGCCGTTTTCCGGTGCGGACCGGCCGCTCGCCACGAGCTCGCGACCGAACGCGAGGCCCTTGCCCTTCTTGTGGCGCTCGCGGCGATCGCCCGCGGCGACGGTGAGCATGCCCCGCGCGCCACTGGTCATCCGCGAGTTGCCCTCGAAGATGGCGCCTTTGTCGACGACCAGGGACGGTGCGTAGATGTCGGCCTGAACGCGCGCGGTCGCGCGCAGCACGATCGATTCGCTGGCATTGATGTTCCCGGTGATGTCGCCCTTGATCTCGACCGAGCCACAGTTGATGGTCGCCGAGACCTTCGCCCCCTCGCCGATGACCAGCAGGTCCGTGGTCGTGATCTCGCCGGTGAACGTGCCGTCGATCCGGACCTGACCCTCGAAGTGCAGCTTGCCCTCGAAGACCGACCCTGCGCCC
>JANNUM010000427.1:0-5178 GCA_031395235.1 Chloroflexota bacterium | reverse complement strand
CTCGTCCAGCATGCCGTCCGAGATCTGGTCGCAGAGCTTGTCGGGGTGGCCCTCGGTCACCGACTCGCTGGTGAAGAGCGTCTGGCCAGCCGACATGAACGAGCTCACCACTCTTACGTTCCCGCCTTCCATGACTTCGCGTAGATCGCCTGCTCGTCGGTCATCGTGTCGAT
Source organism: Chloroflexota bacterium (assembly GCA_031395235.1). Taxonomy (GTDB): domain Bacteria; phylum Chloroflexota; class Limnocylindria; order P2-11E; family P2-11E; genus CF-39. The sequence goes on along the minus strand of JANNUM010000427.1, from coordinate 5,005 downwards.
GCGCATGCCCATGGCTTCGAGCTTCGTGCGAGAGATCTCCTCATCGAGCTCGCGCGGCACAGGGTAGACCTGCGGGGCAAGCGTACCGGCGTTCCTCACGAGGTACTCGATCGAGAGCGCCTGGTTCGCGAACGACATGTCCATCACCGCGGCGGGGTTCGCCTCCGCGGCGACGTGGTTCACCAGGCGCCCTTCGCCGAGCACGAAGATCTTCCTCTCGCCGAGGTCGTACTCCTCGACGAAGCGCCGGATCTCGCGCTTCGAGCGAGCCAGCTTCTCGAGCGCGCCGAGCTCGATCTCGTCGTTGAAGTGCCCGGCGTTCGCGAGGATCGCGCCGTCCTTCATCGTCGGAAAGTGCGTAGACGCGATGACGTTCACGTTGCCGGTGCAGGTGATGAAGAGGTCGCCGCGGCGGGCCGCCTCCGCGATAGGCATGACCTGATAGCCGTCCATCGCCGCCTCGAGCCCACGTAGCGGGTCCACCTCGACGATGATCACGATCGAGCCCATGCCGCGGAAGCGCGACGCGACGCCGCGGCCGACCCAGCCATACCCGGCGACAACGACGGTCTTTCCGGCCAGCAGGATGTTCGTCGCCCGTAGGATGCCGTCAACGGCCGACTGACCGGTTCCGTACTGGTTGTCGAACATGTGCTTGGTGTGCGCTTCGTTGACCGCGACGATCGGATAGGCAAGGACACCTTCCGCCGCCATCGCCCGCAGGCGGATCACGCCGGTCGTCGTCTCTTCGGTGCCACCCTTCACGTGCGGGAGGAGGTCCTTGCGCTCGGTGTGGAGCAGCGTGACCACGTCGGCGCCGTCGTCCATCGTCATCTGCGGTTTCGTTTCGAGGATCGCGTTGATATGCCGGAAGTAGGTCTCTCGGTCCTCGCCCTTGCGCGCGTACACCGCGATCCCCTCATTCGCGACGAGCGCCGCGGCGGCGTCGTCCTGCGTCGAGAGTGGATTCGAGGCGCAGAGCGCCACGCTCGCGCCCGCGTCGCGCAGCGTGATGGCGAGGTTCGCCGTCTCGGTGGTGACGTGGAGGCAGGCGGCGATGCGCAGCCCCGCAAACGGCCGCTCTTTCGCGAGCCGCCTGCGGATGCCGGCGAGCACAGGCATCTCGCGGCCGGCCCACTCGACCCGCCGGGAGCCAACATCGGCCAGCCCCAGATCGACGACATCGTGACGCGGTGTGGTCGCACTGGTCATCTCATCCTCCCTAGGATCCGGTCCCAGGCCGAGCGACGCACCGCCGGGCCTTCGATGAACGGTCCGTGAACGTGATAGCCGAGGCGGTCGTACACCGCGATCGCCGGCGCGTTGTCCTGCCGCACATTGAGCACCACGTCGCGGTGTTGCTCGAATGCTGCCTCGGTCACGGTGGACGTCACCGACGTGGCCATGCCACGGTCGCGGTATCCGAGGCGCGTGAGCACGTTCCCGACGGCCGCGATGTTCGAAAGTCGTGACCGCACGTGCGTGCCCGCCGCGGAAACGAGGGTCTTGCCGATGTACACCCCGAAGTAGATCTCGCGCTCCAGACGCGCCTCGGTGAAGTACGTCCGCGAAGCGTGCCCGTAGAGATCGATGACGTCGTCTAGCTGTTCCGGCCCGAGGCGCGTGACGCCGTGCGTGACGCGCGGACGCAACGTCGCGACGGACACGGCCATCCGATGCATCTTCTCCACGCGCTCGAAGCGATACACGCTCTCCACCGCGAGCCGGCCCGCCGGCGGCGTCGCCACGACGATGCGCGGCTCGCGGATGCCGTCACGGAAGATCGACACGAGCGCCTCGTTCTCGCCGCTCGCGAAGCAGGGCCGGAAGGGCAGCGCCTCGACGACGAGCGCGCATGCGACGACCTCGTCCCCACGCGTCGCCGTCCACCAGCGCGCCTTCTCGATCTCGGCCGCATCGATGTCCGCGAGCGCGTACGCGGCCATGAGGCGATCGCGCTGGAAGAACGCGCGCGCTCTCCGCCGAGGGCTGGTCTTCGAGATGGATCTCGGGCAGTAGCGGGGCCGCGGTCATCGGTCCTCCTTCTCAGTGGAAAGGACCAAGCGGGCCTCCGCCGGTCGCTGGTTGGCTATGCCTGTATGAGTGTAACGATGTCGTACCCCGCGAGCTTGTCGCGTCCCTTGAGCGCCACGAGCTCGATGAGGAACGCGAGCGCGACGATCTCTCCCTTGAGCTGCTTCACCAACTGGATCGTCCCGGCGACGGTGCCGCCGGTCGCGAGGAGGTCGTCGACGATCAGCACTTTCGCGCCGGGCTGGATCGCGTCCTTGTGCATCTCGAGCGTGGCCGACCCGTACTCAAGGTCGTACTCCACGCTGACCACGTCGGCCGGCAGCTTGCCAAGCTTCCGTACCGGCACGAACCCGACGCCGAGCTGGTACGCGATCGGGGCGCCGAAGATGAAACCGCGCGACTCCATGCCGACCACGACATCGACGTCGCGCTTGCCGACCCGGTCCATCATCCCGTCGACCGCGGCCTTGAACGACTCGCCGTCCTTGAGGAGGGTCGTGATGTCCTTGAAGAGGATGCCCGGCTTGGGGAAGTCGGGGATGTCGCGGATGCGTGATGCGAGGTCCTTGGTCGTCACGGGCACGGGCGAAGCCTAAACGAGGTTCGCATCGGTGAACAATCGCTCCACGCGATGCGTGAGGCCGTCGCTCACCACCACACTCACGTTGGTGTTCGTCGCAGGACTGCGATCGAGACGCGGCAGCAGCCCGAGGAAATGGCTCATGAGGATCCGCGTAACGCCGCCGTGCCCGACGACCAGCACGCGTTGCCCCGCGCTGTCCGCGGCGATGCGCGTGATCACGCGATGCGCGCGCGACAGGACCTGGTCCAGCGTCTCGCCGCGCGGCCACGCGACGAAGCCGTCGTCGCGCCACTCCGGCAGGCCCGCGATCTCATCGAACGGCGATCCGGTCCTCTCCCCGACGTCGATCTCCACCAGATCGGGCTCGAGATCGACCGGCAGCTGACGCCGGCTCGCGATGACGAGCGCGGTGTCGCGGCAACGCGACAGCGGGCTCGACACGATCCGGTCGAAGTGGACGTTCGCCAGCGCCTCGGCCACGGCCTCCGCCTGTCGCCGGCCCAGTTCGGTGAGCGGGCTGTCGGTCCGTCCGGCGAAGCGGCGCGCGGCGTTGGCCTCGCTCTCGCCGTGGCGCACGAAATAGAAGGTGACAGGCTCCGTCATGCGGTGGCGAGTCGGTCGGCGACCTCGGACCAGCCGTTCACGCGGGTGATGAGAGCATGCTGGACGTCGCGGTTCCACGGGTGGTCGAACAGAAAGACGCGTACGCCCGCCTCGGCGAGGGCGCGCGAGATGAGATCGTCGTCCTCGCAGAACGCATCGAGCCCCAGCTCCTGTGCCAGCCGGGTCTTATACCGCGCCGAGCCCTGGGGGTCGTAGCGCCCGCGCGGATGATCGGGCCGGAACTCTCCGATCGGCTTGAGGTGCACGGCCTTCGCGTAGTCGAAGAGGGCCTTCTCACGGAGCCACGTCTCGGTGATCATCCGCCGGCGCTCGGCGCGCGCGGTGATGAAGTACAGCTCGTGCCCGGCCGCGACGAGCTGCTCGAGGACCGCGGGGCAGTCTTCGTAGACATCCAGCTCGCTGAAGAACGTGCCGTCGTAGAGCTTCATGCGGAAGCGATCGCGCTGCTCCGGCGTGACGCGCGCGAGACCGGGTACGAGCTCGTCGAAGGGCGTGTCCTTCTCCATCCGCGACAGGAGGTGCCATCCGATCTCCTGCTCGTCGGGCAGCTGGACGCCGAACTCTTCCGCGAACTTGCGCAGATAGGGCACCGCGCAGATGGCCATCACGTCGTCAAGATCGATGCCGATGCGCATCAGCAGCACCCCGACGGCGCGGATGTGCGCGTCGCCCAGAGCCCGAACAGCAGGACGGCGTTGAACATCCAGTGGGCGGCGATCGTCGTCACGAGCGACCCGGTCCGCACGCGTAGCCAGGCGAAGACAACACCACCAACGAACACCGCGACGAGCGCGCCCACGACCGCCGGCACGAACCAGACCGATGGCGGGCCGAGCGTGGTGTCACCCACCGTCGCGACCGCGACGGCGATGTGCCACAGCGCGAAGACGGCGGATGACGCGAGCACGGCGTAGCCCGCTCCACGCGACAGAAGCGCTCCGAGGAGTACGCCGCGGAATGCCAGCTCCTCGGGAAAGATGTCGCCGAGGGGCAGGAAGAGTCCGATATGAGGGATGAGATCCGTCTCGGTGACCTGCGATAGCGGCGCGTACTCGACCGTGCGGCCAACGATCAGCGGGGCCACGACCGACAGCGCAAAGACCGAAGCTAGCCCGGCGCTACCGCCGAGCGCCGCGCCGGTCGCGGCGGCGTGAAGAGCGTTGCCGCGCAGTCCAAGGGCGGCCGCGTCGAGCCCAAGGGCACGGGCGAGCGCGATGGAGAGCACGACGAGCGCGAGGCCGGCGAGCGCCCATTGCCAGCTACCGCCAGGCAGCCCTGCGCTCCCGCCGAGGATCGACGACGAGGCGTTGCCCCATGCGACGAGCAACAGAGCGAAGAGCCAAATCGACGATGTGCGGCCCCGACCACTTGATTGGACGTTCGATGTCATGCCGCCACCAGGTCGAGCAGTCTCGTGAGCGCGTCGCGCCAGTCGCCGCGCGTGTCGAGCACGGAGAGGCGGATCTGCCGCTGGCCGGTCTGCGCCTTGGGGAACACGCGCGTGACCGCGCCGCGCTGCTGCGGCGTGATGTCGCGCGAGAAGACCAGGCGCAGCTCCGGACCGCGGGCGCGCACCTCGGTCGCGCCGGCGCTCACGGCGCGCAGCTTCACCTCGACGCCGTAGAGGAGGTTGCGCACCGGATCGGGCGGCGGGCCGTAGCGATCGCGCAGCTCGTCACGCAGCGCGCTGAGATCGTCGAGCGACCGCATCTCGGCGATGCGCCGGTAGAGCTCGAGCTTCCGCTGGCGGCTCGGCACGTACTC
>JANNUM010000538.1:0-1727 GCA_031395235.1 Chloroflexota bacterium | reverse complement strand
GCGAGCTCGGCGACGAGCTTCGCGGACTCCGACATGCGTCGCTCGGCCGCGCGATCGAGCGCTGCCGGGGTGCGGCGACGGGCGACCGCGAGCACGTCGGCGATGCTGAGATCCCTTCCGGAGAGGCGCAGCGTTGGCAGCTACTCGGTCTCCTTCAGGTTCTCCCGATACCAGGCGGAGAGCTCGGCGTAGTGGCGCGCGGCCCCGACCGTCCAGCGATCGTCCTCCGCGCGGACCTCGCGCACGACGCGTGCGGGCACACCGAGCACCAGCGAACGCGCGGGGGCGGCGAATCGCTCGGCGAGGACGGCGCCGGCGCCAACGATCGTGCGCTCGCCCACCGTGTTCGCGCCGACGAGCACCGCGGCGGAACCGATCAGCACGTTCCGCTCGACGATCGACGAATGGACGATCGCGCCGTGACCGATCGTGCAGTCAGCGCCGATGATCGTCGGCTCGCCCGTGTCCGTGTGGATGGTGCAGTTGTCCTGGACGTTCGAGCGCTCGCCGATCTCGATGCGGTCCATGTCGCCGCGCAGCACGGAACCGAACCACACCGATGCGCCGGACCTGACCGTCACGTCGCCGATGAGCACGGCTGTGGGCGCCACGAACGCGTCGGGTGCCACCGTGGGTCGCTTCCCGCGGTAGCCGTAGAGCGGCACGGCTCCGTAGAGTAGGTGTCGCGATGAAGACCCGCGACCTCCGAGTCGAAGGCTACCGGCCGCTCATCCCGCCGGCGACCATGCTCGACGAGCTTCCGCTCTCCGATGCGGGCTCGCGGACGGTCGCGAGCGCGCGTGACGAGCTCGTGCGCATCCTCGATCGCGAGGACGATCGCGTCATCGTCGTCGTCGGCCCGTGCTCGGTCCACGACGTCGAGGCCGCGATGGAGTACGCGGGCCGCCTCGCGGCGCTCGCGAAGGATCTCGCGGGCGACCTGCGGATCGTCATGCGCGTGTACTTCGAGAAACCTCGCACGACCGTGGGTTGGAAGGGCCTGATCAACGATCCGGGCCTCGACGGCAGCTTCCGCATCAATGACGGCCTGCGCCTCGCGCGCCGATTGCTGCTCGACCTCGCCGAGCTCGGCCTGCCTGCCGGCTGCGAGTTCCTCGATCCCGTCTCCCCGCAGTACACGTCCGATCTCGTCAGCTGGGGCGCGATCGGTGCCCGGACGACCGAGAGCCAGGTGCATCGAGAGCTTGCTTCGGGTCTCTCGATGCCGGTCGGATTCAAGAACGGCACCGGCGGCACGGTGCAGATCGCGATCGACGCTGTACGCGCCACCGCGCATCCACACCGATTCATCGGTGTCACCGAGCAGGGTCTGGCCGCCTTCGTGAGCACGCGCGGAAATCCGTACGGTCACGTCATCCTGCGCGGTGGCGCGCGCGGCCCGAACTACGACCGCGCGAGCGTACGAGGTGCGCTCGACGCGTTGCGCGACGCCGGCCTCCCCGAGCGGCTCATCGTGGACGCGAGCCACGGAAACAGCGAACGGGATCACCTGCGGCAGCCGGTCGTTGCGAGGGAGATCGCGGCGCAGATCGCAGCGGGTGAGAGCGGCATCGCGGGTGTGATGGTCGAAAGCTTCCTCGTCGCGGGTCGCCAGGAGCTGACCGACCCGTCGCGGCTGGTCTACGGGCAGAGCATCACCGATGCGTGCATCGGGTGGGAAGACACGGTCCTGGTGCTCCAGGGTCTTGCCTCGGCGGCGCGCGAAC
>JANNUM010000534.1:0-3067 GCA_031395235.1 Chloroflexota bacterium | reverse complement strand
CTCCTTCAGATATGCGGTGACCGGAGCGAGCTTTGCGGTGTCGACCGCCGTGGCGGCGACGGGCAGCTTGGGCTTGCCGACGGCGCGCCGGAGCTCTTCCTGCGCGTCGCACAGCTCGCGGATGCCCTCCTGCGCGAGCGCCAGAGCCTCCACGAGGAACTCCTCGGTCACCTGCCGGGCGCCGGCCTCGATCATCATGATCGAGTCGCGCGTGCCGGCCACGACGAGATCGAGCTCGCTCTCCTCGATCTGCTGGATCGTCGGGTTGAGCGTGAGCCTTCCGCCGACGGTCCCGACGCGAACGCACCCGATCGGCCCTTCGAAGGGCGCGTCGGAGATGGTGAGCGCGGCGGAGGCCGCGTTGACCACCAAGACGTCGTAGTCGTTCTCCTGGTCGGCGGACCAGGCCGACGCGACGATCTGCACGTCGTTCTTGAAGCCCTTGGGGAAGAGTGGGCGGATGGGTCGATCGGTGAGGCGCATGGTCAGGATGGCCTCCTCCGACGGACGGCCTTCGCGCCGCGGGAACGATCCAGGGATCTTTCCCGCCGCGTATAGGCGCTCCTCGAAGTCCACCGTGAGGGGGAAGAAATCGATCCCCGCCCGTATGGTCTTCGCGACCGTGGCAGCCGCGAACACGATGGTGTCGCCGTAGCGGACCGTGACGGCACCGCCCGCCTGTTTCGCGTACTTGCCTGTTTCGAAGACGAGCGGCTTCCCGTTGATGGTTGCTTGGGCTTGCGTTACTGGCATGTGTGTTGTTGGGGTGCGCCTCTAAGAAAAGACCCAGGGAGCTCCCTGGGTCATCCGCGCTCTCGCGGCCTCGCTACCGCCGCAGACCGAGTCGCCCGATGATCGCCTGATAGCGCTCGGGAGACTTCTGGTGGAGGTAGGCGAGGAGCCGCCGCCGCTGTCCGACCATCTGGAGCAGGCCGCGCCGACTGGAGTTGTCGTGGCGGGCCGCGCGTAGATGTTCGGTCAGATGCTTGATGCGCTGCGTGAGGACTGCGATCTGGACCTCCGGCGACCCGGTGTCTTTGTCGTCGCGTCGGTAGGTCTCGATGACCTCACGCTTGGATGTCGTCGTCGCGGGCGGCACCCACTGTCCTTTCTCTGATCCGTAGATCTTGTTTTGTTGTGTGAAAGTGTACCCGATGAGGTGACCGGTCGTCACGAATGCGGCCGCTCGTCCAGGGCCGCGCGCGTAGCCTCGACATCGCGAGCGATCTGTTCAGTCAGCTCCGCGGCACTCGCGAAGCGCAACTCGTCGCGCAGGCGCTTCACGAATGCGGCCTCGATGTCGTCCCCGTAGACGTCGCGTCGCCAGTCCAGCAGGTACGCCTCGAGCGTTCGGTCACCGCTTCCGAAGGTCGGACGCACTCCCAGGCTCGCCGCGGCCGCGACCTGCTCGTCACGCACGCGCACCGTCATCGCGTAGATGCCATCGCGCGGCAGTAGGCGCTCCGGCGGGACGGCGAGGTTGATCGTCGGAAACCCGAGCGCTCTTCCGCGCTTCGCGCCATGGACGACGGTGCCGCGCACGCTGTACGGATGCCCGAGGAGGCGAGCCGCGCCTTCCACGTCACCCGTCAGGAGCGCGTTGCGGATGCGCGTCGAGCTGACGACCTCCCCACCCTGCGTCACGGGCGTCGCGACGATCACCTCGAAGCCATGTTTCGGTCCGGCCGCTGCGAGGGTGCGTACGTTGCCGCCGCGGTCGTGCCCGAACTGGAAGTCTTCGCCTACGAAGAGCTGACGGATCTCACCGGCTCCGGCGAGCTGGCGCACGAATTCGCCGGCTTCGAGGGTCGCGAACTCCTTGGTGAAGTGGAAGACAACGACGTCGCTCGCACCAGCTTCGTGAAGAAGACGCGCTCGCTCCTCGACATCGGACAAGGCGGACGGAGGCGCTCCGGGCGCGAGAGCCTGGATCGGGAGCGGATCGAACGTCGCAGCAAGGGCTCTCCCACCCTGTTGTTTCGCGCGCTCGGCGGTCTGCCGGATGAGCGCCTGATGACCGATGTGCACGCCGTCGAAGACACCGATCGCGATGGAGAGCGGCCCGCCTGGCCAACCGGCGAAGTCGCTCAGCACGCCCACGAGCGCTGAGGCTAGGGCTAGTCGACGGCTCCGGCAGGTGCGGGCGCCGCGTCCGGCACCGGCGCCCCCGCTTCCGCGGCGGCGGACTCCCGCTGCGCGCGAGCGACGTCCCGGTCTCGCTTGGTCCGCCTGCGCACTGGTTGGCGCGCCTCAGCCGTCAGGAAGAGGACTGGAGTCGCGACGGCGAGGATGTAGCCGAGGTAGTTCCCCTGGAAGTAGCGGCCGAAGAAGAGGAACGCCAGAAGCGTGAGCGCGTAGCCGGTCAAGAGCGTGGCAAGCGTCGGATGCCTCCATAACCTCCACATCCACCACAGCGCGATAGGTGTCGCGACGGCGAGCTCGATCGCGGCGAACGGGAAGTCTGCTTGCGGGAACTCGATCACGCCAAGCGCGAGCAGAAGCGCGGAGAAGCCCATGCCGGAGATCGGATACGTCCAGGCGGCGCCGCCGGCGTTGTAACGGACGACATCGTCGTAGAACGCAGCGAAATCGTTGATCAGGAATGGCAGGAACGTGACCGCCAGGAAGATCGTCGCCGGCCACAACGGCCGCCACAGGGCGTCCCAGGCTTCGCGTAGCGTCCGTGGCCGCCGCGTCGCGATGAGCCACACCGCGACGAAGGGCATGATGAAGACCGCGTGCAGCTTCACCGCCGCGGCGATCGCGATCGCGAGCGGGCCGAGCGTCCGACGGTCGCGCTGAAGTAGCGCGAGGCCCGCGAAGAGGAACAGCAGCACGAAGAAGTCGTTGCGGCCCTCGACGACGAATGGGAAGAGCTGCGGGTTCATCGCGAGGAGCGCGACCAGCGCGAGGCGGTTGTCCACGCGGCGCGCGAGAAGCGGCAGGACCGCCAGGGTCGCGATGTACGCCGGCAGATAGAGGTAGCGCTGGTCCCAGAAGAGCCCCACCTTGTCGAAGAGCCACACGAACGGTGTCGTGACGAGGAACAGGAACGGGAAGTACGTGA
>JANNUM010000466.1:0-1741 GCA_031395235.1 Chloroflexota bacterium | reverse complement strand
GCCGTCGAGATCGCCGAAATAGTCGGCTCTCCGTACCTCCTTTCCTATGCGCTGGATGGCCTTGCGGGCGTCGTCGAGCGAGAAGGCTTCTGCCGTGCCGTCGAGATGGCCGAGCGGACGCTCGAGAGCGCCAGGGGCATGACCGATCGAGTCCAGGCTCACGAGCTGCTGGTCACGGCAGCCGTGTCGTACGCCGACGCCGGGCGGTTCGAGCTCGCAGAGTCGGTCGCCGATGAGGCCGCCCAGCAAGCGGCACGCCTGAGTCCGCACCACCGGCTGCATGCCGCATCCGCTCAGACCGCGTGCCTCCTTCCGGCCGGCCGACTGTCGAAGCTGCGCGAGGTGACATCCCAGGTCGTCGAGCTCGTGCTCGAGGACGGTGGCCACACCTGCGGGCACGGAGGGCATGCCCTCGTCGGACGCGCCGTGGCGCTGTTCGAGGGGGAGGAGCGGTTGGAGGCGGCTCGCGCGCTCGAGCTGTTGGATCGCGCGGCCCCCAAGACCGGAGCCGCGACCTGGAGGGCACGCACGCCGGAGGTCCTTCGTCCCTTTCTCGGTCTCGACGAGGCGCGTGCGAGGGTGGAGCGGATCGAAGGCTCGGAGACGGTCGTCGACAGGGTGCGGAGATTGCGGAGCGAGCTGCAGCTTCGCGCCCTGGCGCGTGAATGGGATGACCTCGAGGGCGCCGCCGCCGAGGCCCGCGAGCTAGCGGCGCCGGTCTGCGCGCCGTACCTCGCCTGGATCGCGGACTGGGCGGAATCGACCCAGCTCGCCGCGGCCGGCCGCTCCACCGAGGCACTGGAGAAGGCAATCGGAGCGGCAGGAGCGCTCGCAGCCTTCGGTGAGCGGTACACAGCGGCCCGTCTCCTCGTCGATCTGCTCCCCCTCCTCGACGCCGCGGCGCGAGGATCGATCGCGCAGGAGACGGCCCGTCGCCTCCAGGCGATGGGCGCCCTCGCCAGCGCCGCCGAGGCTCGCTCAAACCAGGTGCCATAGCAGGTCGGAGAGGGGGCGATGGGTTTCGAAGAGCTGAAGGCTCGCCAGAGCGCCATCTGGGGGTCGGCCCCGTGGGAGCGCGTCGCGGAGACGTTCGCCGACCTGCACGACGATCTCGTTGCGCGCCTCCGTCCGCAGCGAGGCGAGCAGTGGCTAGACCTCGCGACCGGGACGGGAGCGGTCGCCATCCGCGCCTCGCGCGCCGGCGCCCACGTCACCGCGCTGGACCTCGCTCCGGCGCTGATCGAGACGGCGAAGCGTCTCGCGGCGGACCAGACCCTCTCCATCCGTTTCGACGTGGGCGACTGCGAAAAGGTCCCCTACGCCGATGCGCGCTTCGACGTCGTGTCGTCGGCGGTAGGCGTGATCTTCGCGCCCGATCACGTCGCAGTGGCCCGCGAGCTCGCCCGCGTCTGCCGTCCGGGCGGTCGGCTTGGCCTTGCCTCGTGGCGGCCCAACACCGCGTACTCGGCAGTGCTCGAGCCGTTCCGAGCGCCCACCGAGCCCGGCGCGGGCGACCCAAACGACTGGGGCCGCGAGGACTACGTGCTCGGGCTGCTCGGCGACGCCTTCGAGCTCGAGTTCTCCCAGGGCGAATGCCCGCTGCGGGGCGAGTCGGGCGAGGCGATCTGGCACCTCTTCACGAGTTCGCACGGGACGTTCAAGGCGTTGGTCGAGTCGCTCGCTCACGACCGGCGTGAGGAGTTCCACCGGGCCTTCGTCGACTACCTGGAGCGGTACCGGG
>JANNUM010000406.1:0-4656 GCA_031395235.1 Chloroflexota bacterium | reverse complement strand
CACCGCCGATCGCATGCGTCTGGAAGCCGTGGTCGCCTAGTGGCGGAGCGCGCGAACGCGATCACGTCGCGGATCGTCGGCATCACCGACCGCCTGCGCGCGCAGCGCCACAGCGCGGTCGACGTCGAGGGGATCGTCAAGGAGATGCTGCGTCACTACGCGGACGGTGACGCGGAGCTAGTGCGGCGCGCCTACGCCTACTCGGCCGAGGCGCACGCGGGACAGAAGCGCGTGTCGGGTGAGCCATACATCACCCATCCCGCCGCGGTGGCGATGCTCATCGCGGAGCTCGGTATGGAGGCGGCGACGATCGCCGCGACGCTGCTGCACGACGTGCCCGAGGACACCGCGCGCACGACCGAGGACATCCGCCTCGAGTTCGGCGATGAGATCGGCCGCCTGGTCGAGGGCGTCACCAAGCTGGGCCGGCTGCAGGGGCAGTCGCGAGACGCGCACCAGGCCGAGAACATCCGGAAGATGTTCCTCGCGATGGCGGACGACCTCCGCGTCGTGATCATCAAGCTCTGCGACCGGCTCCACAACATGCGCACGCTCGCGCCATTGCCGCCGGAGAAGCAGCTGCGCATCGCGCGCCAGACGATCGAGATCTACGCACCGTTAGCCCACCGTCTCGGGATCTGGCAGATCAAATGGGAGCTCGAGGATCTCGCGTTCAAGTACCTGGAGCCGGAGCAGTACAAGGAGGTCGCGGAACACCTCGCCGCGCGGCGCCAGGTCCGCGAGCGCTCGATCGACCAGGCCATGAAGACCCTCGCGAGCGAGCTGGAGAAAGGCGGCATCCGGGCCGAGCTGTCCGGACGCGCGAAGCATCTCTGGTCGATCGCACAGAAGATGCGCCGCAAGAACGTCGGCTTCGACGAGATCTATGACCTGCTGGCCATCCGCGTGATGGTCGCCGACGTGCCCGCCTGCTACGCGGCGCTCGGCGTCGTGCACACGCTGTGGCCGCCGGTCCCCGGCCAGTTCGACGACTACATCGCGGTCCCGAAGGCGAACCTCTATCAGTCCCTCCATACCGCGGTCATGGGCCCCGGAGGCCAGCCGCTGGAGATCCAGGTCCGCACGCAGGAGATGCACGCGCTCGCCGAGTACGGCATCGCGGCGCACTGGCGGTACAAGGAGGGCGGAAAGGCCGACCGCGACCGTGACTACGAGTCGAAGCTCGCGTGGGTCCGGCAGCTGCTCGAGTGGCAACACGACGTCGCCGACGCGCAGGAGTTCGTCGAGTCGCTCAAGGTCGACGTGTTCCAGGACGAGGTGTTCGTCTTCACGCCGAAGGGCGAGGTGAAGGCCCTCACCGCGGGCGCGACGCCGATCGACTTCGCCTACCGCATCCACACCGACGTCGGGCACCGCACGATCGGCGCGAAGGTGAACGGACGCATCGTGCCGCTCGATCACCGCCTGCAGTCGGGCGACATCGTCGAGATCGTGACGAGCAAGGCGGCCCGCGGCCCGTCGCGCGACTGGATCGGCATGGTCCGCACGCCGGGAGCGCGCGAGAAGATCCGCCAATGGTTCAAACGATCTCAACGCGACGAGAACATCACGCACGGCAAGGAGCTGCTGGACCGCGAGCTGAAGCGCCTCGCGCAGCGGTCGCTCGGCGATCTCTCGGACGAGGACCTCCGCCGGGTCACCGAGGCGCTGAACCTGCACGACGTCGACACCCTGTTCGCGTCGCTCGGCTACGGCGAGGTCACCGCGGCGCAGGTCGTCATGCGCCTGGGCATCGTCGACGACGCCGAGCAGCAGCTGCCCGGGTCGGCGCCGCCGCTGCCCCCGACCTCATCGCGCGGCGGCGTGACCGTGAAGGGCGTCGACGATCTGTTGGTCCGTTTCGCGGTCTGCTGCAATCCGGTGCCCGGCGATCCGATCGTCGGCTACATCACGCGTGGCCGCGGTGTCACCGTGCACCGCGTCGACTGCACGAATGTGAAGGCGAGCTCCGAGAAGGAGCGGCACGTCGAGGTGGAGTGGGAGAAGTCCGCCGCGCGTACCTATCCCGTCGCGATCCGGATCGAGGGCTGGGACCGCGATGGCTTCCTGCGGGACGTCGCGGCGGTCATCAGCGAGAACCAGGTGGCGCTCGTGGCCCTGTCGGCCCTCGCGAATCCCGACAAGACCGCGACGGTGAACGCGACACTACAGGTCACGAGCGTCGAGCAGCTATCGCGCGTGCTCGCGAAGCTCGAGGGCGTGCGCGACGTGTTCAGCGTCCATCGGGACGGCCGCTAGGCAGGTCGCGCTCACCTAAAATCGGACGCCATGTCCGAAGCCGCCTGGAGACGCCGCTTCCGCGCGCCCGTGGTGATGTTCCCGACGTGGGCGCGCGAGCGGCCGGAGCGGCTGCTCTATCTGTCGAACGCCGGCGGCAAGTTCGAGGTCTACGCCTGGGACCGCGCGACCGGCGAGCGGCGCCAGGTCACCGACCGCTCTGAGGGCACCGGCTACCGCGTCCCCAGCAAGCTCGATCCGCGCGGCGAATGGATCTGGTGGTTCGAAGACGAGAAGGGCAATGAGCTGGGCCGCTGGGTCCGGGAGCCGTGGCAGGGTGGAGAGCGCGAAACGATCGCGCCGCAGCTCGCTCCGGCCTACAGCGGTCGGATCGCGATCCACAGCGGCGCAGCCGACGCCACAGGCTTCGCGGTCATCGGACGCTCGCGTTCGGACGAGGGCTCGAGCGTCTACGTCGCCGCCGACGGCGACGCGCCGCGGCGCATCTACGCGCACGAGCAGAGCGCGTTCATCGACGGGCTTACACGCGACGGGACGCTGATCGCGCTGTTCCACTCCGAGCACGGCGACAGCCGCAACCGGGTGCTGCGGATCATCGACGCTGACGGGAAGCGCGTTGCCGAGCTCTCGCATGGCGCCGGCCACGGCCTGTCGCCGTCGGGCGGATGGTCGCCGGTCGCCGGCGACGCGCGTTACCTCGCGGTGCACGACCGCGAGGATCTCGAGCGGCCGCTCATCTTTGACGCGAAGACGGGGACCTCGAACGAGATCCGCCTCGATCTCCCGGGCGAAACCTTCGCCGACTGGTATCCCGACGCGCGCGCGCTGCTGATCGGTCACGACCACCGCGGGCGCACGGAGCTGTATCGCTACGACCTCGCGAGCGCGAAGCTGGTGCGCCTCGCGACGGAGCCGGGAACGATCGGGGCCGCGCGCGTGCGTCCTGACGGCGAGGTCTGGTACATGCTCGACCGCTCGTCCGAGCCCGCGGCGGTCCGCAAAGTGGGCGGCGGGATCGTTCTCGCCGGAAGCGAGGCGCCGGCGGGCGTTGCCTATCGCGACGCCGATGTCGACGGCGTGCACGTGTTCGTGGCCGAGCCACGCGGACCGGGACCGCACCCGACGTTCTTCTTCATCCACGGCGGGCCCGAGGCCGCCGATCGCGACAGCTTCTCGCCGACCGTTCAAGCCTGGGTCGACCATGGCTTCGCCGTCGTCTGCCTCAACTACCGCGGCTCGAGCGGCTACGGCAAGGCCTGGCGCGATGCGATCGTCGGCCGGCCGGGCCTCACCGAGCTCGAGGACATCGCGAAGGTGCACGACTGGGCGGTCGCTACGAAGCTCGCCGATCCGAAACGGAGCGTTCTCGGGGGTGGATCGTGGGGCGGCTATCTCACGCTGCTCGGTCTCGGCACGCAGCCCGAGCGGTGGGCCCTGGGCATCGGCATCGTGCCGATCGGCGACTACATCCCGGCATACGAGGACGAGATGGAGCCCCTCAAGAAATACGACGCCGCGCTCTTCGGCGGCACGCCGACGGAAGTCCCGGAGCGTTATCGCATTGCTAATCCGATCACGTATGTCGATCGCGTCCGCGTTCCGATGCTGCTGCTCGTGGGCCAGAACGATCCGCGCTGTCCATCGCGCAGCGTGGACGTGTACCGCGACCGGCTGCGCGCGCTCGGAAAACCGTTCGAGGAGTACCGGTACGACGCCGGGCACGGCTCGCTCGTCGTCGACGAGCGGATCAAGCAGATCGCGATGGAGATCGCGTTCGTCGCGAAGCATCTCGGCACGACACCGCCGCAGGCGTGACGGTCTTCGACCCGGGGCGCGGGCGGCCTATCGTCGCGCCGCCGTGCGACGCGCCGGGCTGCTGGGCCGGCGCCCCCGGGGCCTTCAGCGACGGGCGCGAGACGTAATGACATTGGAATTCCTGAGAGTCTTGCGAGCGCTGACGAGTTCTTCCTGCGCCACATCTCGCGGGCGGGTTTAGCTTGATCGTGCGCCCTAACGCCGGCCGCGCTGCGGACGGGACGCTCCTACCTCATACAGCACACGACCCGAGGGGCTCGCGCGGTCATCTCGGACATCCGCTACGGCGTCGACATCGACTCTCTCCACCGCGATCAGTCTGCGTCGTCGCTCGACTTCAAGGAGATAGGCAGGGTTTCGATTGCGTACAACGGCGCCGCTGCTCTATGACCCGTACCGGCGGAACCGCTCAACCGGGAGCTTCGTCCTCATTGACGAAACGGATTTCCAGACCGTTGCCGCAGGCGTAATCCTGGAGAAAGACGCGTAGGTCGCGGTTCGGGAGATCTCGCGGTCGCTAGCGCATCGCCTCGAGGAGTGGATTGACGTCGCGCTCGAACGAGTTCTGTTCGACGAGCGGCG
>JANNUM010000404.1:0-5044 GCA_031395235.1 Chloroflexota bacterium | reverse complement strand
TTCGTCGCGCGATCGGCGCTGACTGTAGATCAGCCGCCTTTCGGCTATTGGGGTCCGACTCGTTCGTGACGAGCGCGGGTGGCTTCGGCTGGCGGGTTAGGAGGAGCAAAGATCCAACCGGCCCGACCGGGGCCGGGACCGCTTCGCTTACACCGTCCCGTCTCTCGTCAGTCCGGAATCGGACCCCAATAGCCGAAAGGCGGCTGATCTACAGTCAGCGCCGATCGCGCGACGAATAAATCGCGAGAGGTGAAGCATGGCGACGCAGACATTCGATGCCCTCAAGTACAAGGCAGCGCAGCGCCAGGACTGGAGTACCGCTTCCGCCGGCTGGAAGAAGTGATGGATGATCATCGAGCAAGGCCTCACGCCGGTGACCCAGCGCATGGTCGAGCTGGCCCAGATCCGAGCTCGACAGCGAGTCCTCGACGTCGCGACCGGGATCGGCGAGCCAGCGCTGACTGCCGCGCGCCTCGTGGGTCCTAGCGGTCACGTGACCGCCACTGATATCGCACCGGGGATGCTCGAGATCGCGACGGAGCGCGCCAAGCAGGCTGGCTTGAGCAACATCGAGTTCCGGGAGATGGACGCGGAGACCATCGACTTCCCCGAAGGCAGCTTCGACGCCGTCTTGTGCAGATTCGGCCTGATGTTCCTTCCCAACCTCGCTGCTTCGCTCAAAGCCATTCAACGAGTGCTGACGGCCGGAGGGCATCTGGCGGCTGCGGTGTGGGGACCACCCGAGCGCCATTTCGGCACCGTGGCCATGGGGGCGATCGCGCGCGAGCTCCAGCTTCCCCCACCCCCGCCCGGCACTCCCAACATCTTCAGCCTCGCGGACCGCACCGCCCTCGAAAGGTCGCTGGCGCAGGCGGGCCTCACGGATGTCCGGACCGAGCCGCTCAACGTCAGCCTCGAGTTCGACTCCGTGGATGTCTACATCCGCATGCTCCAGGACACCTCGCCGCCGATTTGGAACCTTCTCGCCAACCAGAGCGAGGAGCGCAAAGCGGAGGTCTGGCGAGCGGTGGCGGAGGCCAACCGCCCGTTCGCGGCTGCCGACGGCACCTTGCGTCTCGAGGCGGAAAGCGTGCTCGTCACCGCACGGAAACCGGGGGCTTGAGAGCTACGGCCCGTTCTGGACCTGCCACGCACGCTACCGGGAAACCTTCGGCGGTCGCGCACGCGAGATCGTTCAGCCAAAGGAGGAACGCACATGAAGCCGCACTCTGTTGGTCCTGAGCCGAAGGCTCCGAGGATCCTTCAGATCAACTACAAGCTCGAAGGCACGGCGGCCGAGTACATGGAAGCGAATAAGCCGTATGCCGAGCCCATCGCGCAGACCCCCGGCCTTCGTTGGAAGATCTGGTTGCTCAATGAGGCGACGAGGGAGGCCGGCGGTATCTACCTCTTCGAGAGCGATGCGGCACTGCAGGGGTTCCTCAACGGCCCCATCGCCGCCGAAGTCAAGAGCGACCTGACGGCGTCATTCAAGGAGTTCGACGTACCAAGAGAACTATCGGCAGTTACGCGGGCGCCGATAGGCAGCTAGCGCACGGCGAGAGGCAGGGCTGGCGAGAGTCCTCCCCGTCAGTCCTTATCGTCGTCGGCCCGAAGTCGTCACGGTCGTGGGCACCGGTTGCACGAAGCGCGTGTCGATTGAGCCCGGCGCGATGTCCCTTGAATTTCCTGGGTTCTCGACCTGGGTGATTTGAAAATCGGCGAACGGTCTGCAAAACCTTCAGCGCCTGACCGGATCACTGTCCGAAGCTGACGCCGTCGAGCCGTCGAGTTCGTCTCTCGCGAGGCAAGTGGCAACCGATCTTCCTGTTCAGCCAAGGGTGCGTGGCGCGGGCGCGTGCTCATCGTCGACTGACTGAGTACCTGCTAGCCGTCATCCCATGCACCGACGAGGTCGAAAAGCCAGAAGAAGCCACGACGTGATCGCGCACGGTATGCGTAGAGGGGAATGGGAGTTCGGGGTGACGGACACGGTGCCTGCCGCCCGTCGTCGCGCCGTTTCGCCTTGTTTTTTGTGACCGCCGGCTGGATCAAACGCGGAAGTTTACGAAACCGCTGCTCTACCGGCTGAGCTACGTCGGCGCGGATTTCCTAATGATTCTCGCATGTTCCGAACGTTAACGCGACGGTCCTCGGAACCGTTGCTCTTCCCCTCGGCATACCCGGCGATGAATCTCCTAATGATCTCAAGGATCTACTGAGCGGTCACGCAACTGTTCGGCGTCCGCGCCCAATAGTTGTGGCTGTTGCGGGTTTCGAGCGCGGACTTGCACATCTGGATGCACCAAAGCCGAGAAGGACCTGCGACTCGAGACCGGGACATAGTCCAAGTGGGGGCTCGCGTCACCTTTGAAAAGGGCTCGGCCGTTCGGGGTCGCGCGTTCGATGGACCGATGGGAGGACCAGGCGGTGCGGTGCTACCTCCGCGCCGCCGTGAATGGTTCTTTCATCAGAAGCTCCTTCAACTTCTGGATGTTCTCGGCGCCCACGACAACGCGGTTGTTCGTTGCCCCATAGGTCAGATTCACGTTCAGTTTCGCGTCGGCGATGCGACGGAAGAGGCTGGCCGACGTGCCTGGCTTGTCCTCGAGGTCGATCACGAGGACCTGCTGCTCAGCACTGATCTTGAAGCCAGCCGACTCGAGCGCGCGCCTCGTCGCCTGCGCGTCTTTGGTCAGCACGTGGAATATGCCCTCGCCGCCGCACGGGAATCCGGCTGCGCCTTCGATGTTGATGCCGGCTTTGGCGATCGCTTCGGTGGCCTTCGCGAGCGTCCCCGGCTGGTCCTCGAGCGTGATGGTCAAGTCGCCCATGAGCGTCTGCATGCGCACCTCCCCAAGTGTTGCGAACGCCTGGTCCTCCGGATCGGGTGCTCGACACAGTCGCAGAGCCCGGCTCGGGCGTAAAGCGAGTTATCCACCAAACATCAGGTCCGTTCCGCCAGTGCGCGTAGCGCCAGGCGCGGGTCGCGCCGCCACGGCGCGTAGTGCGCGAAGCAGATTGTCCCTACGTCGAGCGCGGCGAGGCGCGCGATCGAGCGCAGCGCGAGCCGGCGATCCTCGCTAAACACGTGGCTCGGCCCAGAAAGCTGGCCGCAGATGACCTGGAGGGCGTCGCCGACAAAGAGCACTCCGCGTGCCCGCGCGTAAAGGCAGATGGTCCCCGGCGTGTGGCCGGGCGTGTGGACGACCTCGACGCCGCCGAGCACTGGGAGCACGTCACCATCATGGAGAGGCAGAGGGTTCCACGGTCCCCGCGCGAGCAGGCCGACAAGCGCGCCCGGCGTGGGGCGGGCGATGACGTCACCCAGGCTTACCTTGAGCGGTGTGGCGTCCGCGGGATGCATCAGGACCTCGACGGACCGCCGACCGACGATCCCGCGCACTCCGCCGATGTGGTCGGGGTGGGCGTGCGTGCAAATTATGCTGGCGATCTCATCGATTGAGCGGCCCAAGCGGCGCAGGTACCGTCGGAGCAGAAGGTGTGAGCCCGCGAACCCCGCGTCGATCAGGGTGAGCTCGTCTTCCACGATGAGGTAGCCAATCGAGCCGACGAGCTGGACGGCGTGAACGCCGGGGACGATCTCCAACGAATGCTCCTATTGTCAGAAAAGGTTATGCGGGAGCCCACCGTTGCCGCCAGTGACGAGCACCACGCGGCCGTCGAGTGTGCAGAGCTCGCTCACTTCGCCAACGTCACGACGGCGACGATGTGATCCACCATGCGCTGTTTTCCATCCTCCGGGACACGCCGCCTCGCGGCAGCGGCCGCACTGCGACGAGTGAACGGGAGCTGCCTGATTCGCGACCGACAGGACATCGTGCATTCGGATGAGGTGGAGCTCGCTGGCCGCCGCTCAGAACCCCTCGCCGACCTCGCCCGCTGCTGCAATTAGGCCTAGAGAGGACCGACTCCCGCCGTCTACGAACACGGCGCGACCCGGTCAGGTTTCGCCTAGCGCCCCACGTCCATGGCGGCGCGCAGCCGCCACAGTCCTTGCGCGATGACCGCTCCCATGAGGCCGACCGTGAGCGTGCCCGCCACGTCCAGCACGTTGATTCCGAACCACAGGTACGCGAACAACGCCGGGTAGAACGTAACGTACGACTTGATCGCGATCGGCAGCGGCGCGCGGTACGCGTTGCAGACGTATAGCGTCAGGTTGAAGGCTGGATACGCGAGTCCGTACAGCACGGCGACGGCCGGGGAAAGCGCTCCGTGCGCGGCGAGGCCCGCGACCACGAGCACCTCCCGAATGTGGTCGGCATACTGATCGAGGAGCGCGCCAAAGTTGGTCGTGCGGCCGGTCGCGCGCGCGAGAGCGCCATCGACACCGTCCAGCGCGAGCGCGACGACGAACAAGGCAAACGCGATGCGGGGCTGCGAGGGAATGAGCGCGACGATGACGACGCCGAGCGCAACCTGTGACAGCGACACCGCGTTCGGCGTGAACCCCGCACGCGCGAAGAGCCACACCGCGGGCGCGTAGATCTTCTGCAACACGCGATGCGCAGGCTCCAGGAGCCTGCGCTCGAGCGCCGAGTAGGAGTCCGCGGCTGTCGGCATGGCGAGAGGATGCGCCTCTCGCCGCGCGGCTACCAGAGGCACGCCAGAGCGAAGTCGTAGACCCGCCCGCTTCCTCGGCAGAGCCGCAGCCTGGCGTGAGACATGAGCGCAGAACCCTCGGTGACGAGGAGCTCGAGCGAGACAGCCACAGTCACAGCCACTGCTTCGCCGCGTCCGTCCCCGTGCGGCGGCCGCGTTGGTTGCGGCCACGGAGCGGCGGCTCGCCGCCCTCGTCCCGTCTCGTCCGACGACTAATCGACCGATTTGTGTACGAGTTCTTCTTGACGAGCTTCGCCCACGTTGCTGGCCTATAGCTGAACCGGGTCAGCTAGAACGGCATCGGTCTTCCTCTTCGCTTTATCCCGCCGGCGGTCAAACTGTCGCCGCTCGCTTCGCCGACGTCTACCTGGTCGCCGGCTCCGCCATGACCGTTAGCCCCGACACGGCGATTCAGGTG
>JANNUM010000413.1:0-1858 GCA_031395235.1 Chloroflexota bacterium | reverse complement strand
CCGCGCGAGCCCAGCCACAGCTCGTTCGGTCGGTCATGCCGCCAGGTCGCCGAACCGGTCGCACCATCGAGGGACAGCTCCATGTCGTTCTGATGACCCGCCGCGGCCTGAGACAGAAAAAGCGTGCCGGTCATCCCGTCGGAGAAACGCAGCAGCAGGCCCGCATGATCCTCGGTGCCGCGCCCGTGCAAACGACCCAGCTGCGCGGCGACCGCGACGATCCGCTTGCCACTGACGAGCTCCGCGAGGTCGAGCCAGTGCGCGCCGATATCCGCGATCGCTCGGGACGCGCCGCCGCGAGCCTCCTCGACGCGCCAGTTCGCGTCGGTCGCGAGCAGCAGCCAGTCCTGCAGGAACGAGCCGCGCGCGGTGTGCAGCGGACCGAGAAACGCGACGCGCGCCGCGAGCTCGACGACGAGCGGATGGAAGCGGTAGTTGTACGCGAGGACCGCGAGGCGTCTCGTCTTCTGGGCGAGGGCGACGAGCTCCTCGGCTCCGCGCACGTCAACCGCGAGCGGCTTCTCGCAGACCACGTCCTTCCCAGCGCGCAACGCACGGCCGGCCAGCGCGACGTGAAGATCGTTCGCCGCGCAGACGTGCACGACGCTCACCGCTGGATCCTCGAGCGCGCGCGGATCCTCCATCGCGCGCCGCGCGCCGAGCGGACCGCTGAACGGGATGCCGAGCTCGCGTAACGCCTCGGCGTGCTTCGTGCCGGCGTAGCCCGAGCCGACGACCAGCGCGTGGCGGTCTCCTTCCACCGCGTCATTGTGAGCGCGGCCCCAGAATCGAGACGTGGCCGAATTTGTCCCCTTCCGCGCGTTGCGTTACGACGAGGCCGCGAGCGGCCCCCTCTGGAGCGTCATCTGTCCTCCGTACGACGTGATCGACGAGCCCGAGCGCGAGCGGCTGTATTCACGGAGCGCGTGCAACTTCGTGCGCATCGAATTCCGCCGCGACGTTGACGCCGACCGCTACGCCAACGCCGGGACCGAGCTACGACGGTGGATGCGGAGCGGCATCTTCCGCCGAGACGAAGGCGACGCGTTCTACGTTCACGAGCACGAGTTCGAGGTCGCGGGCCACCGTCTCGTGCGCCGCGGGATCCTCGGCGCACTGCGCCTGTATCCGCAGAGCGAGGGCGTCGTGCTGCCGCACGAGCTCACGTTCCGGAAGGCCAAGGCCGACCGTCTCGGGCTGCTGCGCGCGACGCGCGCGAACACCAGCCCGGTGTTCGGCATGTTCGCCGACGATCAGGGGCTCATGCGCTCGCTCGGCGAAGCCGCGCGCGCGCCCGCGGGCGAGACGACGATCGGCACCGAGCGGCACCGGCTCGAGCGCATCGACGACGCAGCGGCCATCGCGCGTATCTCGACGGCGCTCAGCGATCGGCGCGTGTACATCGCGGACGGGCACCATCGCTACGAGACGGCCCTCAACTACCTCGCCGAGCTCGGCGGCTTGGGTCCGAAGGCTCCCGAGCGATACACGCTCGCGCTCCTCTGCGCGCTCGACGATCCGGGTCTGCGAATCTTCGCGACGCATCGCATCGTTCGCGGCGCGGAGGACGCACTCGAGTCCGCGATCGCCCGCTCGTTCGACGTCTCTGTGATCGATCGCGGCGCCCTCGGTGACATCCAAGGGGGCATCGTCGTCGCGCGCGGCGGATCGTTCCGCTCGCTCACGCCACGATCGACCACCGATCTATCAGCCTTGCCGGCCGCGTGGCGGACGCTCCCGGTCGCGCTCGCTGAGGAGCTGCTCGTGAAGCCAGCGCGCGAGGCCGGAGCGGAGATCGCGTACGAGCACGACACGGAGCGCGCCATCGCCGCGGGGACCGCGATCCTGCTGCGCGCCG
>JANNUM010000405.1:0-3324 GCA_031395235.1 Chloroflexota bacterium | reverse complement strand
CAGCGTCGTGTACATCGTGACCGACCAGCGGGAGGTCTGGCGCTCGACAAATGCTGGTGCGGCCTGGGCGCGCGTGGGCTAAGAGAATGCGCGTGAACGGCGTCAGTCCTAACGCCCGAGCGGCTGCGGGCACGGCCCGTCCCCGACGCACACGAACACCGACGTCGCGAATCCCGTGAAATCGGCGCGTCCCTTGAACCCGTAGTCGAGACGGAGGGCGTTCACGACGAAGGCACCCGGACTGATGCCCCTGATCTCCACGACGACCGGGTAACGCCCCTTTCCGGGCTCGAGCAGCGCGCCAATGGCTGACGAGCCGGCGCCGCTGGGGCGCACGCGATCGCTGCGCGCGCCGCGGGTGGGATCGATGCCGATCGAGTCGATCCGGCCCGCTTCGCTCCGCGGACCGATCGGCTTGACGGTCGTGAGGACGACCGGCGCATCGGCGCACGCGACCAGGACGAGCGCGACGATGCTGGTGGTCTCGCCCACCGCGATACGCACCTCCTCAGTGGGTTTCGCATGCGTGCGACCCGAGTCCTCGCGGATCGGCGCGTTGGCGCAGTCGCGGTTCTGGCCGCCCCGGGCCGGGATGGTGAAGACGACGAGCGCGGAGGCGGCGACGACGGTGGTGCCGAGCAGTGCGTACGAGATCCACACTCGGCGTGCAAGGATCAGATGGACGCAGACCGCGCTCATGAGAAGAAGGAAGCCCACCGCCGCGGCGTCGACGAACTCAGCAGACAGCACGAGACGCGGATCAGCATCGAAGGCACCCAACGCGCGCGTGAGTACCCACAACCCGGCGAGGGCAAGTGCGCCCACGGCACCTGAGACGGCGAGAGATCGAGGCCCCAGCCCGATCCAGACAGCGAGCATCAAGGCGGTAAAGGCTTCGAACAGATCCGCGGCGGCATCCGCCAGCCCGACGGTCTCCGGGCTTCCCGGCTCGGCCCCGAAAGGGAGTCCGGTCGAGCGCGATACGGCCCAGATCGCGATGGTCGCGATGCTCCCGATCATCCCGGTCAGACCGATGGCCCTGCGCATGCGGGGTGGGCCAACAGGTCGCAGCAAATAGAGGCCGCCTCCGACCTGCGCCAGACCGACGATGAGGAAGAAGAGTCCGAAGAGCGGATCCTCGTCGCTGTGCGGCCCGATCTGCGCCAGGTGAACGGCAGCGGCCGCGAGCGCGAGCGCGCCGGCCGCGAGGCGGGCCAGGGTCCGCTCGGGCGTCTCGCTCAGCGCGCGCGCAACCGGCGTCAGCAGCCTGCCCCCCGATCGGGAAGTTACTATATGTCGTAGTAGACGGGCGTACGGGAGGTCGGCTGTGAACTTCCTTCGCATGTGTTTCGACCGGCGAGTGCTCGCCGCGCTGGGGATAGTTGCGATAGGCGTGTGGCTCGTCGCGCCGCAGGCCGTTCTGGCGGCGCTACCGCTTCTCGTTCTAGCGCTCTGCCCGCTTTCGATGGCGGTCATGGCTTGGTCGATGCGCGGCACCCCGCAGGGCCATGCAGCCGATCCGCAGACACGCCTCGCAGCGCTCGAGCGCGAGCAGGCCAAGCTCGGCGAGGAGATCTCCGGCGCGCGCGCCGAGCTCGCCTCTGCGAACGCGCGACCGGGACAGCAAGCACACCAAGGCTGACCGGCGCCGTCGTACTCGTTCGTTTAGGCGAACGCATGTTGGCGACGCGACGTTGACTCGACGCGCGGGACGCGATGAGAATCTGGGTCTGCGACGGCCTACGCGGCAACTCCCCAAGGCGCTGACGGGTGTGCTCGACCGCAAGAGCGGCCCGGAGCAGTGGTTCCTTGGCTCGCTCCAGAGCCGTGTGCTCGAGGTCCTCTCAAAGCGCGGCCCGAGCACCGTGCGAGCGGTCGCAGGCACGCTGCGCGGACGCTTCGCGTACACGACTGTGATGACCGTGCTGAGTCGGCTCTACGAGAAGGGCCTCGTCGGCCGCGAGCACGAGGGTAAGGGGTACGTGTACACCCCGCGTTACAGCGTCGACGATCTGCGCAATCGGATGGCCAAGTACCTGGTGGATGAGATCGTCGAAGATTTCGGCGATATCGCCCTCGCCCATTTCGCCGGCGCACTCGACCGCCAGGATCGCACGCGCCTGGCAAACGTCCGCCGCCGGACCCGTGCGTAAGGCTTCCCGGGCGGATCGCGCCTTCGTTCAGCTGGTCCTGGCCGCGGCCGGTCTCGGAGGCGTGCTTCTCGTACCGCTGATCATCACGGTCGTACCTGGGGAGCTCGAGCGCGCGCTCCACGGCTACGATGCGCTGGCGCAAGAGTGCGTGGCTGCGTTGTACCAGCTGGGAGCGCGACTACCGCCACTCGGCGCCCTCACGCTCGCGGTAGGCGGGGCGAGCCTGCTGTGGGGCGTCGCTCGGACCCTCGCGCTCTTCCTGCGCACCCGCAGCGCCCTGGCGCGGCGCCGCGCATCGCCGCCCCCGGATCGTCTGCGCAGCGCTGCGATCTCCGTTGGCGTCCTCGCGGATGTGGTCTGCTTCGACGAGCCGCGGCCGCAAGCGTACTGCGCGGGGCTTCTGCGTCCCCGCATCTTCGTGTCCACGGGCGTCGCTCGACGCTTGAAACAGAGCGAGCTTGAGGCGGTCCTCCAGCATGAGAGCTATCACCTAAGGCATCGGGATCCACTGCGGATCTTCGTCGTACGCGCGCTGTCGAGCACGCTCTTCGCCGTCCCAATCGTGCGTTCGTGCGCGGAACGCTTCGAGGTCGCGAAGGAGCTCGACGCCGATCAGCTCGCACTGGCGCGATCGGGTGGCAAACGCGCTCTTGCGGGCGCACTGCTCAAGATGTCGCGCAGCCCCATCGAAGGCGGGCGCTTGGCTATCGGCACGTGGTCTCCTTCACGCGCCCGCGTCGACCAACTCTGCGGCGTCGATGATGCGCTACTGCTGCCGCGGTCGTCAGCTCCTGCGCGCTGGCTCACGGGCCTGACGCTCGCGGCCGCGCTGCTCCTCGGCCTCGGTCAGACCGCGCGCGCGAATCTCCTGCCTGCAGGCGCGCTCGAGTCGCTGGGCCTGGATACGCAGGCGACCGAGATTCACAGCTGTCCCCTACCTCGCGACGGCATCCTCCTGTGAAGCACGCGGCAAACGCTTCCTCTGCCAGCGCGCCGACGCAGACACTCGCGATCCCACGCCACGACGTTTTCTGCGGCTGCTGTCAGGACGACCTCGGCGCCGCCATCCGCCAGCTGCCGCATGTCGCCGCCGTACACGTCGACCTGGAGCGCAAGGTCGCGCACGTCACCGTGCATGCCGGTATGACCGACGAGGCGACGCTGCGCGCCC
>JANNUM010000372.1:0-2241 GCA_031395235.1 Chloroflexota bacterium | reverse complement strand
CCCGCGAGGATGTTGGTCGGAACGGTCTGGAGCGCGGTGTTGTAGTCGCGGACGTTGCCGTTGTAGAAGCGTCGCGAGAAGGCGATCTTGTCCTCGGTCGCGGTGAGGTTCTCGGACAGATCTTTGAATTCCTGCACCGCCTGAAGCTGCGGGTAGTTCTCCGCGACGGCGAACACCGTGCGCAGCGCGGCGCTGAGCTGGTTCTCCGCGACGGCGCGGTCCTGTGGCGTTCCGCTCTGGCCGGCGCTGACTGCGGCCGCGCGCGCCTTCGTCACGTTCTCGAAGACACCGCGCTCGTGCGCCGCGTAGCCCTTCACGGTCTCCACGAGGTTGGGGATGAGGTCGTGGCGCCGCTTCAGCTGGACGTCGATGTCGGCCCATGCCTCACGGACACGCTGACGCAGCGTGACGAGGCGGTTGTACAGACCGACGACGAACGCGACGATGAGCCCGATGACGACGAGCACGATCAGGATCTCCACGGCGTCCTCCCCTTGCCTACAGCGCCGTCAATCATGACAGCAGCGGAGCGAGCGCCTCTTCCAGCTCTCGTTGGCGCTCGACCCCGGCGCGGAGCCGTGCGGTGACGTCTGGACGCGGTCGGAACGTGCGTCCGATCGGCGAGCGCACCGCGGCGATGTCGGGGACCGCCCGGATCCGCTCGAGCGCCGCGATCGCTGCCCCGCGCGCCGATCCCTCGCCCGCAAGGCTCATGAGCAGCGGACGGTCGATCGCGTCGGCGAAGAGCTGGATGAGCCAGGGCCGCGCGAGGAGCGTGCCGCCCGTCGCGATCACGCGGTCGATGCTCGGCATCGCGCGGCTCGTTACGTCCCACAGGCGCGCGATGCGATAGGCGACACCCTCGACCATCGCGCGCGCGACGTCCTCAGCGGTGGTGCCGAGCCCGATACCCGCGACCGCGGCGCGCGCCGCGTCGTTCCACGTCGGACTGCGATCGCCGGCGAGGAGCGGGAGCGCGATGAGCGGTCCCTCGACGGGCGGTCGGCGGAGCGCCCGTGGCACGTCAACGTCCGGGAACGTTCGGGCCACCCAGCCGAGCACGTTCCCACCGTTCGAAAGCGCGCCACCGGCAACGACGCGTGACGCGTCGAGCCGATAGGTCCATCCACCTTGAACGATCGGGGGGTCGTCGGTCGCGTAGACCACGCGCATCGCGCCGGATGTCCCGAGGAACAGCGCCGCGGTGTCTCGACCGACCGCACCCGCTCCCACGTTGTTGCACGCGCCGTCGCCGATGGCGGGCACCCACGTCGCGCTCGCGAGAGCGGGCCAGCGCCGCTTGAAGGCCGGGAGCATCCCGGTGAGCGGCGTGTCGTCGATCGGCGAGAGCGTCTCCTCGCCGACGACCAGATGCGACAACAGTGGGCGGTCCCAGCGGCAGGCGCGCTGGTCGTACAGCCCGGTGGCCGACGCCATGCCGTGTCCCGCCTGTCGCGCGCCGAGGATCCTCAGATACAGGTACTCCCCGAGCGACATCCACCACTTCGTGCGGGCATATGCGTCCGCATCGTGCTCGCGGATCCACCGCAGCTTCGCGGGCAGATACGAGGCGTGGAGGACGCAACCGGTCCGCGCGTGCGTCGCGAGCGGATCGACCTCGCGCCGCAGCGCCGCGGCCGCGTCGCGCGCGCGTGTGTCGGCCCAGGTGAGCACGCGCGTGGTCGGCCGACCGTGCGCGTCGACGCCGAGGAGGCTGTGCCAGAACGTCGAGGTGCCCACTGCCGCGATCTCGCCGGCGCGGCGGCCCGCGCTCTCCAGGACGGCGTCGATGGCGCGGCATGCGGCCCGCACCCGTTCTTCCGCATCCACGGTGACCTCGCCGTCGGCCGAGGTACGTACCGGCCGATCGGCATGCGCGACGCAGCGAGCGATCGGCCGCCCACGCGCATCGAAGAGGAACGCGCGCAGCCCCGAGGTGCCGATGTCGAGAGCCAGCACGAGAGGCGCGTGCGCCTCGCGCAGCGGGATCGCGAGCGGCTCGCGCAGCACGGCGCGAGTATGCGCGCGGCTAGGCCGTCGCTGGGCGGATCAGCGGCGGGCGCGTCCCGCGCGGCAGGCGGAGTCGGACGAGCGAGCCCATCGTCGAGGGGCACTCGATGTCCAGCGATCCGCCGTTCGCCTCCATGAGGAGACGGGCGAGCTCGAGGCCCAGAAAACGATCCGCCACCGCGACCGCGCGCGGGTCATCGGCGCGTCCGGGATCGTCGAACAGGGCACGAT
>JANNUM010000364.1:0-3734 GCA_031395235.1 Chloroflexota bacterium | reverse complement strand
CCGCGCGCGAGATCCCCGAGCTGCTCGAGCCTGAGACGAGCGTCGTCGCGGTGGACGAGGTCCAGTTCTTCGATCCCGGCATCGTCGATGTCGCGCGCTTCCTCGTCGCGAGCGGCCATCGCGTCATCTGCGCGGGCCTCGACCTCGACTTCCGCGGCGAGCCGTTCGGTCCCGTGCCGACGCTGCTCGCGCTGGCGGAAAAGGTAGACAAGCTCGAGGCGATCTGCGTCGTCTGCGGCGAGGCCGCAACGCGCACGCAGCGCATCGTCGACGGAGTGCCTGCCTTCTACGACGAGCCGATCATCGTGATCGGCGCCAAAGAGGCATACGAGGCGCGTTGCCGCGGCTGCCACGAAGTGCCGCGACGCGGCGCCGGCCCCACCCGGGCAGGCGCTACGTGAACCCACCGACCGCCTACGGCGGGCAGGCCGTCATCGAAGGCGTGATGATCCGCGGCCGGCGCACGATCGGGCTCGCGTGCCGACTCCCGAACGGCGAGATCTACCGCTATCGCGAGCCGCTGCGTTCGGCACTGCTGGAGTCCCGCGTCGCGCGCGCGCCGTTCGTGCGCGGCCTCGTCGTCCTTTGGGAATCGCTCTCCTACGGCACGCGGATGCTCATGAAGTCCGCCGACCTGCAGCTCGAAGAGGGCGAAGGTTCCGTCAGCAGCGGGAGCAATGCGGTGGTCTTCGGTGCCGCACTGCTCGCCGCACTCGCGTTCTTCGTGGGCATCCCGTACTTCGCGACGCAGGCGGCGCAGCAGCTCGTTGAGTCGTCGCTGGTGCTGAACATCGCCGAGGGTCTGCTGCGGATGGTGCTGTTCCTCGGCTATCTCTTCGCGATCTCTTTCATGTCCGACATCCGCCGCGTGTTCATGTACCACGGCGCGGAGCACATGACTATCCACGCGTTCGAGCGCGGAGAGGAGCTCGTGTCGGCGCGCGTCGAGCCGTACCCGACCGCGCATCCTCGCTGCGGGACGGCGTTCTTGCTCTTCGTGATCGTGGTGTCGATCGCGCTGTTCGCCTTCCTGCCGCGGACGAACATCTTCGTCGACCTTGTCGCTCGCCTGGCTCTGATCATCCCTGTCGGGTCGATCTCGTACGAGGTCCTGCGCTTCGGCGCGGCGCACGAGACCAATCCGGTGATGCGCCTCTTCGTAGCGCCCGGACTCCTGTTGCAGCGGATCACGACGCGGCGACCCGAGCCAGGGATGATCGACGTCGCGATCGCCTCGCTTCAAGAAGCGCTCGCCGGCGACGCCGAAGCCGCGGGCAGTGCGCCTGCTCCTGCCCCTCGTCAGCCATGACCGAGACACTCACGCCCGGCCTGCGCCGTCGTCTCACCAAGGTCGAGGAGCGCTACGACGAGCTCAACCGCCTCATGGCCGATCCCGAAACGACCGCGAGCCACGAACGCATCCGCGAGGTGGGCCAGGAGCTCTCTCAGCTGCAGCCGGTCGTCGACACGGTCCGCGGACTGCGCGACGCGGAGGCGCGGCTCGAGGAGGCCCGGGGGCTCGTTGACTCCGACGACAACGACCTGCGTGACATCGCGCGCGAGGATCTCGCCACGGCGTCGCGGCAGGTCGACGAGATGCTCGCGAAGCTTCGCGCCCAACTCGTTCCGCGCGATCCCCTCGACGAGAAGAACGTCATTCTGGAGATACGAGCTGGCGAGGGCGGGGAAGAGGCCGCACTCTTCGCGCTCGATCTCTATCGGATGTACGCGCGCTACGCCGAGCGCCATCGCTGGAAGGTCGAGGTCCTGTCGCAGAGCGACGCGGAGAAGGGCGGATTCAAGGAGATCATCTTCCGGATCGCCGGGAAGGGCGCCTACAGCAAACTCAAGTTCGAGTCAGGCGTGCATCGCGTCCAGCGCGTGCCCGAGACCGAGGCGCAGGGGCGGATCCACACCTCGACCGCGACGGCGGCCGTCCTCCCGGAGGCCGAGGAGATCGACATCCAGATCCCCGAAAGCGATCTGAAGATCGACGTCTACCGTGCCGGCGGCAAGGGCGGCCAGGGCGTGAACACGACCGACTCCGCGGTGCGGATCACCCACATCCCGACCGGCGAGGTGGTGACCTGCCAGGACGAGCGGTCACAGCTGAAGAACAGAGCGAAGGCGATGGCCGTGCTGCGTGCGCGTCTCTTGGTGCGCGAGCAGGAACGACGCGAGCTGGAGACCGGTACGGCCCGCCGCGCGCAGATCGGCCGCGGCGAGCGCTCGGAGAAGATGCGCACCTACAACTTCCCGCAGGACCGTCTCACCGACAAGCGGCTCGGGTACAACGTGTCGAACCTCGAGCGGCGCATGGATGGCGATATCGACGACATGATCGACGCGCTCGCACAGCAGGACGAGGCCGAGCGCCTCTCGAGCCTCGAGGACGATCCGGACTGATCGACCTAGCGATCCGCGGCGGTCGCGTCGTGACCGTCGACGCCACCAAGCGCGCTGACGTCGGCGTGCTGGACGGCCGCATTGCCGCGATCGGCGACGTACCGCCCGCCGCGCGCGAGCTTGACGCCACGGGGAAGCTC
The DNA here is from genome assembly GCA_031395235.1 of Chloroflexota bacterium. Taxonomy (GTDB): domain Bacteria; phylum Chloroflexota; class Limnocylindria; order P2-11E; family P2-11E; genus CF-39. The sequence goes on along the minus strand of JANNUM010000364.1, from coordinate 1,188 downwards.
GTGCTCCCGGGCTGCGTCGATCTGCATACGCACCTCGCGAGCACGCCGACTTTCACGCCGCTCGATGACTTCGAGCACGGTACGCGTGCCGCGATCGCGGGCGGCGTGACGACGGTCTGTTCGATGGTCTATCAGGAGGGAACGCTGCGAGCGGGTATCGAACGCGGACTGCGCGACGCTGCGCGATCCCTCGCGGACTTCGCCTTCCACGTCGTCGTCACCGATCCCAGCGATGCCGCGATCGGCGAGCTGCCGTCGCTCGTGAGCGACGGACACGCCGGGCTGAAGGTCTTCATGGTCGCGTCGCGCTTCGAAGAACGGATCACCGACTACGTTCGCCTCCTGCGCGCTGCGGCGGGGGCGGGGATGCTCGTCGCGGTCCACGCCGAGGATCACGCGATCGTCGCGCGGGCCACCGCCGATCTGCACGCCGCCGGCCGCGTTGCGGTGCGGTACTTCCCCGAGAGTCGTCCGCCGCAAGCCGAGGACATCGCCATCCGTTCGGCGGCACAGCTCGCCGCGAAGACGGGCGCCTCCATCTATCTCGTGCATCTGTCGTCGCGCGTTGCCCTCGCCGCGCTCGCCGAGGCGAAGGCGCGCGGCCTGCGCGTCTACGGCGAGACCCGACCGCTCTACCTCTACCTCACACGCGAGCGGTTCGAACGGGAGGACGCTGCGCTTTGGGTGGGCCAGCCACCGCTACGCGATCAGGAGGACGTCGACGCCATCTGGGATGCGCTCCGCACCGGCCTGCTCGACACCGTCGGCACCGACCACTACCCGCATCGGCGCGCGGCGAAGCTCGATCCGTCGCTCGCGTTCGATCGCGTTCCGCCCGGGGTCGCGAATCTCGAGACGCTCCTGCCGATGCTGTACTCCGAGGGAGTGCGTCGCGGGCGGCTCACGCTGGAGCGCATGGTCGACGTGCTCGCGACGTCGCCGGCGCGGATCGCCGGCCTGCGCGGCAAGGGCGAGATCGCGGTCGGCAATGACGCCGACATCGTGATCTTCGATCCCGAGCACACGCGAACGATCCGGGCGAGCGAGCTGCACTCGGCCTGCGACTACGACCCCTATGAAGGTTGGGAGGTCACGGGCTGGCCGACGCACTCGGTGCTGCGTGGCGAGGTGGCGTACTCGAAGGGCGAGATCCTCGCGCGGCCGGGTCAAGGTCGCCTCGTTCTGCGT
>JANNUM010000289.1:0-1739 GCA_031395235.1 Chloroflexota bacterium | reverse complement strand
AGCATGGTCTTCGAGAACTGACCGGTGCTCTAAAGCCCGCGGTCGCGGGCAGTGCGGTCAAAGCGTGTTCACGTAGAGCGACTCACCGATCCGCGGACGAACGAAGCCAGGCAGCGCACCGACATACCTGTACCCCTGACTTCTGTAGAAGGATCGCGCCTTGCGATTGGTCGTGGTGACCAGCAGCACCATGTGGCGGCACCCGAGCCTGCGGGCCCGGCGCTCGGCGTCCTCCAGCAGCGCCGCGCCGACGCCGCGCGACTGTTTTCCCTCCCCGACGAGAAGCAGGCGAAGGTATGCCGCGCGATCCAGGGCGCGCGTCGTGATCACCCAGGCGAGCCCGATGACGTCGCGACCGTCGAGCGCGACGAGGACCAGGTCGCGTTCTCGCAGGGCTTCGGCGAGGCTCGCCCAGGCGCTCTGGCGCGTCACGCCGTAGCGTCGCAGCAGCGGTGATCGGGCCATGAGCTGGGCCAGCGCAGCGAGATGCGCGCGGGTCGCGGGTGTGATGCTCATCGGCGCTGCGGGTCGAGCGCGTCGCGCAGGCCGTCACCCAGCAGGTTGAATCCGAGCACCGCGATCATGATCGCGAGGCCGGGGAAGATCGCGAGGTGCGTGGCGAACTCGAGGTACTGCCGTCCCTCGTTGAGCATGACCCCCCACGAGGGCGCCGGCGGCTGTGCGGAGAGACCGAGGAACGAGAGCGCGCCTTCGGTGAGGACCGCCCACGAGAGCGCGAGGCTCACCTGCACGATCAACGTCGAGAGCAGGTTGGGCACGATGTGGCGAGCGACGATGCGCGTTTGCGTCGCGCCGATCGCGCGCGCGGCTTCAACGAAGTCGCGCGCCTTGAGCGCAAGCACCGGACCGCGGACCACGCGGGCGAAGATCGGCGTGTACACGACGGCGATCGCGATGATCACGTTCCCCGGGTCCGGTCCGAGAGCGGCAACGATCCCCAAAGCGAGGAGGATGGCGGGGAACGCGAAGAACACGTCCATCACGCGTCCGATCACGAGATCGGCGACCCCGCCGAGGTAACCCGAGACGAGGCCGAGGATGCCGCCGATGACTGTGGCAATCGCCACCGAGAGAACAGCGACCTGGATCGAGAGTCGAGCTCCAAAGAGGATGCGGCTCAGGAGGTCACGGCCGAGCGCGTCGGTGCCCAGGGGGAACTCCGGGCTCGGTGCCGCGAGCCGCTGAGTGGAGAGCAGCAGCGGGTCGCGGAGCGGCAGGAACGACACAAGCAGCGCGACGGCCACGTAGGCGACGACCATCGCGAGGCCCAGGAGCGCCACCGGCTCGCGCGCGAGCGCGGAGACGATGCCGGCGGGCCCGAACGACCGTCTGGTCGTCGCCGCGTTACGCGAGGCGGATTCGGGGATCCAGGTAGCCATAGAGAAGGTCCACGACGATATTCACCGCGACGAAGAGGATCGCGATCACGAGCACTCCGCCTTGCACCAGCGCGTAGTCGCGCTGGACGATCGCCGTGAGCAGCATCCGGCCCACGCCCGGGATGGAGAAGATCTCCTCCACAACGACCGCGCCGCCGAGAAGCTGTCCGACCTGGATACCGAGGAGCGTCACGACGACGATGAGGCCGTTCTTCAGGACATGCCGGCGGACGATAAGGCCAGGCTTCAGGCCCTTGGCCGCGGCGACCATGCGCATGACGCGCTCGGCGATGCTCGACGTGCTCGGGGCTGACTATGTACGCACCGCCGCGGCCAAGG
>JANNUM010000279.1:0-1511 GCA_031395235.1 Chloroflexota bacterium | reverse complement strand
GGATCTTCGCCCGTGGTCACACCCTCGACGGTGTCGCTGACCATCTCGAACGCGTTACCGATACCGCCGGCGAGGAAGACGAGTGCCACGGTGACGCCCGCTGCGACGACGGCGAGGATCAGGGCGTACTCGACGAGCCCGGCGGCGCGCTCGTCGCGCACGAACGTCCTCACAGTGCGGCGCAGCCAGAACAGCGCAAGCGAGAACACGGTCATGCGTTTATCCACCCATCGCCCGGAACCACCACAACTGTTAAACCGCCGGCCGTGTCGCGTGTTAGGCGCAGCCAGGGAATGCATCGGTCCCGAGACCGACTACGCCTTTCTGTGCACGACGGAGTATCCGTTTGGCTGATTATGAGAGCCCACGGCCTCTGGGGTGAGGCCGCCGCCGCGACCTGGAGGGAGCTAGGAGGCGGTGACGCCCGGGCGGCGCACGCGTGTCGCCGCGAGCGCGAGAGCGAGACCGATGAGCGGGATCCACCCGAACACCAGGACCCAGATCGCGAGGTCAGCGGCGAACTTGAAGAACACGGAGAGCGTGGCGATCGCCTTGGCGAAGGTCTTCGCCGGGTCCCACGCGCCGCCCGTTTCGGCGGGCACGGTCACGATGGGCGTGATCGACATCGTGATGGTCGAGAACTCGGTGCGGTTCTTGATGAGGTTGACCTGACCCTGCAGCTGCTCGATCTGCGTGCGCACGTTGCCGAGCGCCGCGTTGATCTTCAGCGTCTCGTCGACGGTCTTCGCCTGCGGGAAGAGCTGGAGGTATCGCTGCTCCTCGGCCTGCTTCGCGACGAGGCGCGCCTGCAGGTCGGTGAACTGATCGGTGACGTCTTTCGCGTCCACGTTCGAGGTGATGACCTCGCCGTCGAGCAGCTTCAGCTGGCGGAGCGCCTCATCGAAGCGGTCCGATGGGACGCGGACGGTGATGAGCGCGCTGCGGTTCTCGCCCTGGCCGGTCTGGCTCATGGCGAGGATGTCCCCGCCGAGGCCGGTCGCGATGGCGCGCGCCTTGTCAGCGGTCGCCCACGGGTCCTGCGTCTTCATGGCGACGTTCGCGGTGAGGATCAGGTTGCGGCTGGGGTTCGTGACGATGGTGGAGCCGGTCGCGAACTCCGGCGCCGGGATGGAGCCGGGCGCGCCTTTCGAGTCGACGGTGGCCTGAAGCGCGCCGTCGGCGGCAGGACCGACGGCGTTCCGTCCGCCGCCTGTTGGCGCCGACGTGCCCACGGAAGCGCATGCCGCGGCGAGAAGCACGACCGGGACGAGGATCGCCAGGACGCGAGCGGGTCCGCGCATGGTCTTCACCAGCCTTTCGGTGTACTAACCAGGCAGACGCCGTGCTGGCTGACTAAGTTCCCTGCCAGCGGATTCCGAAGAGCTTTCGGGCGTTTTCGGCGACCTGGCGGCCGAGATCGCCGGCCTCCTCGCCCCGAGCGGCGGCCACCGCCGCCAGGGTCTCGAGGACGAACGCCGGCTCGTTCCGCTCGCCGCGGCGCGCCTGCGGCG
>JANNUM010000274.1:0-5974 GCA_031395235.1 Chloroflexota bacterium | reverse complement strand
TCCCGAGAACTACGCCGAGGCCTGGGGGAGGCAGCCGTGGGCGCGCTTCTTCGCCAACACGCTCTTCGTCGCCGGTGTCACCGTCGCCGGGGAGATCGTCATCGCCGTGCTCGCGGCGTATGCCTTCGCGCAGATGAGCTTCCGCGGAAAGAACATCCTGTTCGCGCTCTTCCTCGCGACCTACATGATGCCGAGCGAAGCGACGCTCATCCCGAACTTCGTGATGATGAGCAAAGCGCCTCCAGGCGTGAACCCGTTCTTCCCGATCCCGCGCCTCGGCCTCTACGACACCTACGCGGCGCAGATCCTTCCCTTCCTCGCGAGCGCGTTCTCGGTGTTCCTGCTGCGGCAGCAGTTCCTCGCAATCCCGAAGGAACTGCGCGACGCCGCCGTGATCGACGGCGCGGGCCATCTGCGCTTCCTCTGGTCGGTCGTGCTCCCGATCTCCGTGCCCGCCCTCGTCACCGTCGCGATCCTGTCGTTCTACGCGTCCTGGAACGCCTTCCAGTGGCCGCTCATCGTCACGTCGAGCCCGGACATCCGGCCCATCCAGGTGGCCCTGAACGCGTTCCGGTCCGAAGCGGGCTCGCAGTACCATCTGCTCATGGCGGCGTCGTCGTTCGTCATTGCACCGATCGTCCTGCTCTACCTCGTTGGCCAGCGCTTCTTGGTGCAGGGGGTCGCACGAACGGGCATCCGCGGATAGCGTTCACGCGTATCCGGTGTGGCGGACACCCGGCACCGCTCCAATGGTGGAGGAGGAAGGACGAGACACATGACGAGGATGCGGATCCCGACCCTGCTCGCGACCTTGGCGCTCCTGCTCGGCGCATGCGCCAGCGCAGGACCGGCCGCGACGTCCGCGCCATCGACCGAGGCCGACGTCGAGATCACCGGACCTGTGAGCCTGACGCTCTGGCACGCGCTCACGAGCGACCCGCCGAAGGCCGCGCTCGAGGTGGCGGTCAAGAAGTTCAACGACACGAATGGCAAGGGCATCACCATCACGCCGGTCCTTCAGGGAAGCTACACGCCGCTCTACCAGAAGACCCTCGGCGCGATCCAGGCCGGTGCGCTGCCGGAGATCGTGCACGCGTACGAAAGTCAGGTCGCCGACTACACCAAGGCCGATGTGGTCGTTGACCTCGACCCGTATCTGAATAGCAAGAAGAATGGCTTGGACAAGGCGAGCCAGGACGACATCTACAAGCCGTACTTCGATACGAATCGGTTCCCGCAATTCGGCAACAAGCTCCTGTCCTTCCCCTTCACGAAGTCGCTCCTCATCATGTACGCGAACGAGGACGCGCTGAAGGTCGCCGGCGTCAACGCGATCCCGAAGACTTGGACCGAATTCGAAGACGCCGTCAAGAAGGCGACGGCGAAGGATGCTTCGGGCAAGACGACCAAACACGGCTGGGCGCACCCGCTCAGCGCATCGACGTTCAACGGGATGGTCCTTTCGATGGGCGGCAAGCTCATGAGCGACGACAACAAGACCGTGACGTGGGACGGGAGGGAGGGCCTTGCGGTCCTCCAGCTGTTGGACCGCGTCTATAAGGGCGGCTACGCCTACACACCTACAGGCTTTGACTACCAGTCCGACTTCGCACAGTCGAAGGTACCGTTCTTCATCGAGTCGACCTCAGCCCGTCCCTTCGTCGCGGGAGCCATGAAGACACCGGTCAAGTGGAGCATCGCGCTGCTGCCGCAGAACGATCCTGCCAAGCCGAAGACGGTCATGTACGGCGCGAACGTCGCTGTCTTGAAGAGCACCCCACAGAAGCAGCTCGCGTCGTGGCTCTTCGTCAAATGGTTCAGCGAGCAGGGGCAGACCGCCGACTGGGCGACGAAGTCGTACTACATGCCGGTCCGCAAGTCGGCCGCGAACGACGAGGCGCTGAAGAGCTACTGGAGTTCGAAGGATCCGCAGGGAAGGCAGGGGTTCGACATCATCCCGGCATCCGTGCCCGAGCCGAACGTCCGGGGCCAGGAGGAGATCCGCAGCGTGATCTTCGACATGCTGACCAAGGTGACGACCGGCAAGGCGACCCCCGATGTGGCGCTCAAGGACGCCGGGACGCGCGCGAACCAGATCCTCAAAGAGAACCAATAGGCATCGCGTGACCACGAAGGTCGAGAGGGCCCCGGGGTGACCGGGGCCCTTCTCTTTGTCCGACCTTACGAAAGCCGGCGCAGCTCCTCTTCAAGCAGCCGCACGCGCTCCTCGCGTTCCGCGAGCTTCGCCTTCTCGCCGGTGACGACGTTCGCCGGCGCCTTCTCGGCGAAGCCGGGTCGCGCGAGCAGATCGCGCGAGCGGCGCAGCGTCTCCTTCGCCTCCGCCAGCTCCTTCTCGAGCCGGGCGCGATGCTCGGCCGGATCGCGCTCGACCGCGACGCGCACCTCGATCGCGCGCACCACTGCCGCGGGTCCCTGGGGGGTCCTCGGGGGGCGGAGCCCCCCGGTGGCGCGTCCGAACGCGACCTCGGTCTGCGCGAGATGTGAGATCGCCTCGGCGAGGTCATGGATCGCCGTCGTGTCGCCGCCAAGCATCGTCTTCACGCGCTCGCCCGGCTTGGTGCCGGCCTGCTGCCGGAGATTCCTGATCGCGCGCACCAGCTCGAGCGCGATCTCCATCCGCTCCTCGAGCGCGACCGATCGCGTCCCGGGCTTCGGCCACTTCGCGATCACGAGCGACGGCGAGCGGTCCGAGTTCGGAAGCCGCTGCCACAATTGCAGCGCGATGGTGTCGCTGATGAACGGAACGATGGGGTGCGCGAGGCGCAGGATGCGGTCGAGCACGTAGGCGAGAGTGCGAACCGTGCCGGGCGCGCGCTTCTCGTCGCGCAGCCCGGCCTTCGCGAGCTCGAGGTATACGTCGGCGAACTCGCTCCAAACGAACTGCTGCAGCGCGGAGACGTACTCGCCGAACAGATAGTGCTCGAGGAGCCGCGTGAGCTCGGCGACCGTCGCTTCGGTGCGCGAGAGGATCCAGCGTTCCGCGTGTCCGAGCGACGGGTCGGTCGAACCGGCCTCCGCTGCCGGCGCAGGTGTGCGATCCGACCGCCACTCTCGCAGCGTCTCGGCGCTCGCGTCCACGTGATGCAGCACGAAGCGGCCGATGTTCCAGAGCTTGTTCGCGAACTCCCTGGCGCTCTGCAGCTTCGCCTCGGAGAGCGTCTGGTCCGCGCCGGCGGCCACGCCGTTCACGAGCGCGAAGCGGAGCGCGTCGGCGCCGTACTGCTCGATGAAGCCGAGCGGGCTGATGACGTTGCCCGTCGACTTGCTCATCTTCTCGCCGCCCACCAGGACGAGGCCGTGGAGGTACACCGTGTGGAACGGGATGTCCCCCAAGTTCAGGGTGCCCATCATGATCATGCGGGCCACCCAGAAGAACAGGATGTCGTAGCCCGTCTCGAGGACGCTGCCGGGGTAATAGCGCTCGAGGTCCGGCGTCTTGTCCGGCCAGCCGAGCGTCGAGTGCGGCCACAGCGCGCTCGAGAACCAGGTGTCGAGCACGTCGGGATCCTGGTAGATGTCATCGCCGCGGCAGCGCGTGCAGCGCGTGGGATCGGGCGCGTCCTCGTCGGGCACGATAATCTCGTCGCAGTCACGGCAGTACCACACCGGGATGGAGTGCCCCCACCAGATCTGGCGCGACACCGGCCAGTCGCGGATGTTCTCCATCCAGTTGAAGTAGACCTTCTCCTGGTAGCGCGGATGGATCGTGATGCGGCCGTCGCGCACGGCCTGGATCGCCGGCGCGGCGAGCGGCGGCATCTTCACCCACCACTGCTTCATCACCAGCGGCTCGTCAACCGTCTGACAGCGGTCGTGTACGCCGACGGCGTGTGTGAGCGGCTCCTCCTTCACCAGAAGACCGCGGTCTTTCAGCATCTCGACGGCCATCCGCCGTCCGATGTCTCGGTCGGGTCCGGCGAGTGGTCCGGCTGCGGGCGTCATGTAGCCGCGCGCGTCGATCGCGGTGATCACCGGCAGGCCGTGACGCTGCCCGATCTCGAAGTCGGTGCCGTCGTGACCGGGCGTGATCTTCAGTGCGCCGGTGCCGAATTTCGGGTCGACGGCTTCGTCGGCGATGATCTTCACGCGGCGCTCGATCATCGGCACGAGCACCTCGCGCCCGATGAACGGCTTCCAGCTCGCGTCGTCCGGGTGCACGGCCACTGCGACATCGGCCACGATGGTCTCGGGGCGCGTCGTCGCGATGATGACCGGCGGATCTCCCGCGCGCGGGTCGGCCCACGGATAGCGCACGTAGTAGAGCGGGTCGGTGCGCTCGACATGCTCTGACTCGAGGTCGGAGTACGCCGTCTGGCAACGCAGGCACCAGTGGACGATGCGATCGGCGCGGTAGAGGTGACCGTGCCGGTACAGGCGGATGAAGTGCGTACGCACCGCGCGCTGCTTGGACGGCTCCATGGTGAAGTTCCGGCGGGACCAGTCCAGCGAGCAACCAAGGAGGCGCAGCTGCTTCTCGATGCGCGGCCGGTAGTGGTCCATCCATTTCCACATCTCGGCCAGGAACCGCTCGCGACCGAGCTCGCCCCGGCCGATCTCGTTCTTCGCGAGCTCGTCCTCGACCACCTTCTGCGCGATGATCCCGGCGTGGTCGGTGCCCGGCATGTAGAGAGTCGGCTCGCCGAGCATGCGGTGCCAGCGCGCCATGAGGTCCTCGTAGCCGCCGAAGCCGAGCGCGTGACCCAGGTGAAGATCGCCCGTGACGTTGGGGAGCGGCAGCATCATCACGAACGGCTTGCCCGGATTGCTCTCGTCGGGTGTGAAGAAGCCCGAGCGCTCCCACCAGGCGTAGAGGTCCTGCTCGACGGCGGACGGACGGTAGTTCTTCTCGCTGAACGTCACGACGGACTGCGGTGGATCCAGTTCTTCTCTTGTCATCGCCATCTCAGACCTCCTTCTCGAGCTTCGCGGGCAAACAAAAAGCGCTGCTCGTTCCGGGACGAACAGCGCCGTGGTACCACCCGTTTCCCCCCGCGCGCGGATGGTCCGAAAGTGCGCGGTGCGCGCGAGGGCTCATTCGGCCGATAACGGGTGCCTCCGATCCGGTTCGCGGGCGACTTCCCGTCCCTGTCCACCGCGGCGCGCTTCCAGCCAGCGACGCGCCTTCTCTATCGGGACCTGGGTCGGTCTTCTTCCCGGTCGCTACCGGTGTAAGGCGATGTTAGCCGAGCTCGGTCGCTCTGGCGCAAGCTCTTCGTCGGCGATGAACACGAAGAGCGTCGCGAGCACGAAGTAGTTCTGCAGCGAACGCCACGCGAAGTAAAGGGGCAGGAACGGCCAGACCAGCGGCGCGCTCGTGACCGCGCGCCGCCAGCGCACGAAGGCCGCGAGGAGCGCCACGAACATGACGAGCGCGAGCGCGCCGTACACGACGCGCGGGAGCAGCGGACCGATGCCCGCGAGCCCGAAGCGCACGAGGCCGACGCCGTCCGGCTCGAGCGCACCGAGGATCGGTGCGCTCACGCCGTCGATGAATCGCTCCGGTGCCCGGGCGAGGAACGGGACATTCACCGCCGTCGCGACGGCGCCCGCGATCACCGCGCGCCGGACCGCCTCGCGCCAGCCCGAACGCTGCCAGACGAGCGCGACGTAGAACGGCGCGACGAACCACGCCGTCTGGCGTACGGCGAACGCGAGTCCGAGCAGGACGGGCGAGAGCCAGGCGCGGCGGAGCGCGAGCCACGCCGCGATGACGAGCAGCGCCCACGTTGGGTCGATGCCCGCGAGGATCGGCTGCCTCAGGACGATGGCGTTGCCGACGATCGTCGCGAGCGCCATCGGTCTCCACGCCAGGCGAAGCCGCGACATCGCGACGATCGCGAGGACGAGCACCCCTCCGAGGTAGACCCAGCGGATGTCGCCGAGGCCGAGCGCCACGAATGGCGCGACGACAAGGAACGAGAGGGCCGGGTAGTTGTAGCTGTGCAGGACCGCG
>JANNUM010000249.1:0-8989 GCA_031395235.1 Chloroflexota bacterium | reverse complement strand
GCGGCGCGAAGCGGGTGCGCACGCGCAGCCGCTGCTCGAGATGCTCGCGCAGTCGCTCCTCCTCGACGCGGAGGGTGTGGCTCTCGGCGCGCGGCCGCCCAGTGATCACTTCGGTAGCCATACGTGTAGACCCTCCTCGAGATATTCCTTCAGCGTGTTGCGGTCCGTGAGCTTCGGCAGCGTCGCCGCGAGGTCGCGGAAGATCAGCGACGCGAGCGGCTCGCCGACGAAACCCGCGAGCACCGCGTGACCCTCGTCGACGACCGAGGTCACGGAGAGCTCCCGCTCGCAGCCGACGATCATCAGGGCGAAGTAGAGGCGGATGCATTCCTCGGGTGAGTCGATCGCGCGTGCGACCAGCGTCTTACCGCGCGCGATGCGATGGAGCGTCGCGCGATCGAGCGCGAGCGTACCGTCGGTGAGGTCGTAGAGGCGATCGACGAGCGTGTCGAGCGACGTGCCCGCGCTTAGGGTCTGGATCGCCTCGGAGACGCGCTGCGCGTTCTGGATCCGCACCGCCCGAGAGTACCGGCCACGCGTGTCGCCGTCGTCTCACTTGTGGGACGGCTAACTCTTATGTGCGGCGTCTCTCGCGCGCGATGACGGAGCCTCGCGCGCTCTTGACCATGGACGGCATGCTCCAACGACAGGCTCTCGCTGCCCTGACGCTCGCTTCGCTGCTCGGCCTCGCTGTGCAGCTCCTCTTCTTCCACCAGCCGCTCGGGCTGAATGCCCTGCTCGTCACCGTGCTGTTCCTCGGCGCCGCGTGGACGCAGCGCGATCCAGCTGTGCCGGTCCGTCGCCGCGACGCGTGGCTACCGGCGAGCGCGCTCGCGTTCGCGGCGTTCTGCGCGGTCCGCGCTGACGCACCGCTGCTCGCGTTGGACGTCCTGGTGGCCTTCGGCTGCGCTGCGGCGACCGTCGCGGCGTGGAGTGGCGTACCGGTCAGCGCACTGCCCGTCGTCGGGCTCATCGCCCAAGGCTGGTCGCTGGCCGAGCGGGCTCTGCTCGGCGCCGCGGACCTGCTGATCCCGGCCTGGCCGCGGCTGCGTGTCGCCCCCCGACGGTTTGCCCGGGTTTCGGGCTACGTCGGAGGCGTCGGCCTGGCCGTGCCGTTCGTGGTCGTCTTCGCACTGCTGTTCTCGTCGGCTGACGCCGTATTCGCGCGGTCCCTCGAGAGCATCTTCGATCTGAAGCGGATCGCCGAGTTCCTCAGCGAGACGCCGGGGCGGCTCTTCATCGCGCTCGCGTTCGCCTGGCCCGCCGCGGGCGCTCTGACCGCGCTCTGGCGCGTGCCTCGGGACCACCTCACCTCGCACCCGCGGTCGCTGCTCGCCGCGGAGACCGCGACAGTGACCGTCGCCCTCGTCGCCGCGCTGTTCGCGATCTTCGTCACGCTGCAGCTCGCGTATCTCTTCGGTGGGCGCGACACGCTGGACGCCGCCGCGATCACATACAGCGCATATGCGCGGCGTGGCTTCTTCGAGCTCATCGCCGCGGTCGCGCTCGTTGGCGCATTGCTCTTTGGACTCGAGCTGTTCGTCAGCGGGCGTGGTCGCATGTATCGCGCCGCGGCGTTCGCGCTGCTCGCACTCACCGCCTTGGTGCTCGCCTCCGCCGCCTACCGACTCGACCTCTATCAGCGTGCGTACGGCTGGAGCGAGCTGCGCTTCTACGCGTTCGCGGCTATCGCGTTCCTCGCATGTGCTCTGGCGATCTTCGTGTGGAGCGTGGCGCGCGGTCGCATGGAGTTTGTCGTCCAGCCGCTCGTCGCCGCCGGTGTCATGGTGGCGCTCGCACTGAACGTGATCGGGCCATCTGGCTTCATCGCGCGAGCGAACCTCGACCGGATCATGGATCCGTCAGGACTGCCCGACGACGCCCAGCGTTCGCCCGACGTCAGCACGCTTTGGTCGCTGGGCGATGGCGCTATCCCTGATCTCTTCGCGCGCCTTGACTACTTGCCGACCAAGGAGCGCGTGGCAGTGGTGGAGCTGCTCCGCTCGACGCTCAGGTGGCGCAACGTCGACGGGGAGGTCGATTGGCGCGGTTGGAACGTCGATCGGGAGCGGGCGCGCCGCGCACTCCAGACGTGGCGCGACGGCCTGCGCGACGGACGCGAAGGCCAACGTTAGCTGCGGAGGAGCTCTGAAAGGATCGGATCACCCTTCCTCGGCTGCGGGCGCACCTGATCCCAGGTGCAGTCCTTCGGGTCCTTATCGGGCCGGAAGCGGAGGAAGCGGGTCCCGTGGCGGATGCGCTCCTCCTCCATCTTGTCGTAGCGGATCTCGCACACCAGCTCGGGCCGTATCTCGTGCCAAGGGAGGTCTCGGCCCTGCGACCACCGCGAGCCGGCGTCGGGTGTTCGGCCCCATTCGCCCTCGATGTGAAGCGCTCCTTCCTGCACGAGGGGCGGCAGCATCTTCTGAAGCTGCGCCTGGAGGGGCCCCGCGATCCCCGAGGTGTGGCCGACGAAGTCGAGCGTCCCATCCTCCCGAAAAAGACCGAGGAGGAGGCTTGCGATCTTCGTCCCACTGGTGCGGTACCCGACGATCACGCAGTCGCAGGTCTTGTGGTACTTCACCTTCTTCACGACCTCGCGCGACCCGGGTTTGTAGGGGCTGTCGACGCGCTTGGCGATGATCCCGTCGAGCCCGATCAACTCGAGCCGCTCGAGCCAATGCTTCGCGGTCGCGAGGTCGCTAGTGGTGACCGACAGCGTGAAGCCCTTCGCCACTTCGAGAAGCTTCTTGCGCCGTTCGGCCAGTGGCTTGGCGTGCACGGGCTCGCCGTTCCACAAGAGGACGTCGAACGCGATGAACGTGGCCGGGGTCTCGGCGGAGAGCTTCCGGATCCGCGACTCCGCCGGATGCAGCCGCATCTGCATCGCGTCGAAGTCGAGATGGCCCTCCCGCTCGATGACGATCTCGCCGTCGAGCGCGGAATGAGGGGGAAGGAGATCGCCGAGAGGACGCAGCTCAGGGAAGTAGCGCAGCAGTGGGCGTCCGTTGCGGCTCCACAGCGCGAGCTCGCCGTTGTCGTTCTCGAGCACGCCGCGGAAGCCGTCCCATTTCGGCTCGTACTGCCACTTCGGGCCGGTCGGGATGTCCTCGACCAGCTCGGCTTCCTGCGGCGGGAAGGGGACGTTCGGTCCCGGCGCGTCAGGCACCAACATCACGGCGCCGTAGCGCCGCCACAGACGCGACCGTCGCGACGGCGCCGATCCCGACCAGGCCCGCGACGCCGGTCCATCTGACCTCGCCGGACATCGGCATGCCGTACAGGTTGTACAGCGAGAGGTCCGCGACCCAGCCAGGCCAATCGAAGAGTGGCGTGAACTGCTGGACGAAATAGCTGAACACCGCGACGGCCGAGAGCGCGGCGACGGCGATGCGCGGTCGCCATGCCGCTACGAGCTGTCCGATGGCGCCGAACGCGAACGGGATCGTCAGCAGCAAGGCGGTCGCGAGCGCAATGCGGCCGCGGTCGAGCTCGATGCCCTGCCCGGACGCGACGATGAACACCGCGACCGACGACGCCGCGGCGATGAGCGCCACGGCGACGAGCAGCGTCGCGAGCCTCTCGAGGACCACGCGTGCGCGAGACACCGGCGCGGAGAGCACCGTCGCGAGCCGGCCCTCGGCGTCGTCTGCCGACCAGCCCGCCACCTGAGTGATCGCGTAGATCGACAGGAGCAGCATCGCGGGTGAGAGCCAGATGGCGCCGACGAACGAGTCGTACGCGTCCAGGCCCGCCCGCTCGAAGTACGCGCGCAGGAACGGCACCGCCGACGATGTCAGCGAGTCGACGATCGATCGCGTGACCCCGATGAGGGACGCCGAGAGCGCGACGAAGCCGACGAGCCACGCGGCGATCCACACGCGCTGCTGTCGCAGAGGGCCCAGCACCGGAAGACGGAGCAGCGGGTCTCGCGACGGGGATCGGCTCACGCGGCTCTCGCGCACGATCCTCGGGAGCGCGGTGCTGCCGAGATCGCGTCGCGCGAACGCGACGACTCCCAGCGCGAGCAGGACGCACGCGGCGCCGAGCAGCGCCGCGATGCCGGCGACATCGAGCAATCCGGCCTCGGTCAGCGGTCGGCTGCGTTCGAAGAGATAGAAGGGGGAGAGCCAGCGGATCGGACCGACGTCGGCGGTGCGGCCTGCGCCGTTCACCAGGAACAGGGCGATGAGCACACCCGCCGCGATCCCGGCGGCATCACGCCTCGTCGTGACGAGCTGCGCGATGACCAGACCGACGCCGAAGCAGCATAGGGTCGTCGCGGCGAGGTTGATGCCCATCGCGAGCATTTCCACGGCCGACAACGGCTCGCCGCCCGCGGCCATGAGGATCGCGAGCTGCATCATGCCGATCGCCACGATCGCGACCGCCGCGAACACGATCACACGCGTGATCAGATAGCGCGCGCGCCCGACCCCGGCGGCGAGCCACTGCTCGACCAGGCCGCGCTCCTCGTCGCCGCGGCCGCTTCCGCTCGCCGAGACCGCGGCCCAGATCCCGTACACGAGTCCGAGATTGCCGAAGTGCCGCCACTCGAGATAGCCACCGAGCGTGTCGATCCGTACCGGGAGCGGGAGCATGTAGGAGAGCTGCGCGCCGAGCACCGCCATCTGCTGCGCGAACGCGGCGCGCTCCGCCGGCGTCGTCCCGGCGATCTGCACGAACGCGACCGCGTTGAGGACTCCGCCGATGACGCCGAGCACGGTCTGGGCGACGAGGCCGACGGTCTGCTGCTTCAGCGCGATGCGGAGGAGCGTCACCGGTAATAGGTGAGGAAGATCTCCTCGAGGCTCGGCTCGCGGCTGGTGAAGCCGATCACGCGCGTGCCGGCGATCGCGGCCATGAGCGGCTCGAAGGTACCGTGCAGCAGGCCGGTCGCGCGGTGGTCCGTGACCTCGAGCTGGTCGAGACCCTCGACCGACCGCAAGCGCTCGAGGGGCACGTCATCGGCGAAGTCGATCTCGACACGGAACGCGCGCATCCCGACCAGATCGTCCAGCGCGCTCACCGTCACGAGATGTCCCTCGCGCACGATGCCGACGCGATCACAGACGTGCTCGACCTCCGAGAGCACGTGTGACGAGATGAAGATCGTCGCGCCGCGAGCGCGGGCGTCGCGCACGATCCCGTAGAACTCCTGTTGGTGCAGCGGATCGAGTCCTGTCGTCGGCTCGTCCAGGATCACGAGCGCGGGCTGGTGCATGAACGCGAGCACCAGCGCGAGCTTCTGCTTGTTGCCGTGCGAGTACTCGCGGTACTTGCGCCCGAGATCGAGGTCGAGCCGTTCGGCGAGCGCGGTGATCGCGGCGTCCTTCACGTCGCCGCGCAGTCCCGCGACGTACGCCACGATCTCCGATCCGCGCCAGCCGCCGAACTGCGGCAGCTCACCGGGGCAGTAGCCCACCTTGCGCTTCACCAGGGCGGCGTCACGGTCACAGTCGAGCCCGAAGATCCGCGCACCGCCGCGTGTCGCGTGGATGAGGCCCATGAGCAGACGGATCGTCGTCGTCTTCCCGGCACCGTTGGGTCCGAGGAATCCGAACACCTCGCCCTGGGCGACGCTCAAGTCGAGATCGAATACGCCTCGCCCGTTGCCGTAGTCCTTGGTGAGGCCTTTTGTCTCGACGGCGAGGTCCTTCACCGACGGCGCCGCGTGCACAGGTCTAGTCCGCTGGACGGCGGACGGCGACACCATCGATGAAAGACCTCGCGAAGAAGAGTGCGGTGCGGGCTACTTGCCGCGCTTTGCGAGAGTCGAGTCCTTCGCCTGCTTGGCGATGCGGAATTTGAGCACGCGCTTCGCCGGGATCTGGATCGTTTCACCGGTCGCCGGGTTGCGCCCGATGCGGGCCTTGCGGTCCACGATCACGAGCTTGCCGACGCCTGGGAACGTGAATCCGTTGCGGGCTTCCTTGTACGCCAGCGCCGCGAGCTCCTCGAGAACTGTGCCCACCTGCTTCTTTGTCAGCCCCGTCTTCTCCGAGAGCCGATTCATGGTCTCCGACTTTGAGATCCCCGCCACTTCGTCCTCCTGTGCGGCCTTCCGGCCAAGTCGCGCCGCATTCTCACACACGAACGGCGCAATATGCGTCGTTGTGACGCTCACCGTAGCGGATGACCCGCCGGACCGTCCCGAATGGGTTAGTGAGACTATCCGCCTCCTCGCCGACGGGACCGACAAGGGGCGCGCGCGACTCGTCGCGCGCGTCGAACAGGCGAGCGACGCCGAGCTCGCGGCGGGATCGGACGCCGACTGGGGCGTCGGCCAGATCGCCGTCCACCTCCTGATCACCGAACGCGGCGTCACGCTGATCGCCCTTCGTCTCGCGCAGGGACAAGAAGGCGGGTCGACGGGTCAGCCACGACCCGCTGCGTCGGCCGTGACCCGGCCGGGCATCTTCACGCTCGCCGAGAAGGCCGCCGGGGCCCTGCGCCGGCTCCGGGCCGAGTTCCCAGCGGAGCCGAACACCGCCGCGACGGCCCGTCACCCCTACTACGGGGACCTCAACTGCTTCGGCTGGCTCCTGACGCTGCCGAACCATTACATCGCCCACTTGCGGGCCCTCGATGAAGGAACGTCGACCGCGATCTAGTCGCATACTCGGGTACCCAGACTCGGACGGGGGTAAAGCGATGGCGAGCGGCACCGGGAGCACCACAGCGCTCGAGACGTTCGCCCAGGAGGACCGCACCTTCCCGCCGCCCCCCGACTTCGCCGCGAAGGCGAACGCCAACGACCCCGGTGTCTACGAGCGGGCCGAGCGTGACCTCGAGGCGTTCTGGGCGGAGCAGGCGAAGGCGCTCCTGTGGCGCAAGCCGTTCGACAAGGTCCTCGAATGGGAGGCTCCGTACGCCAAGTGGTTCCTCGGGGGTGAGCTGAACATCTCCGAGAACTGTCTCGACCGGCACGTGAAGGCCGGCCGCGGGACCAAGGTCGCCTATTACTGGGAGGGCGAGCCCGGCGACGCGCGGGCGATCACCTACCAGGACCTGCTCGAGATGACCTGCCGTTGCGCGAACGCGCTCAAGGAGCTCGGCGTCGGCAAGGGCGACCGCGTCGCGATCTACATGCCGATGATCCCCGAGCTGCCCGCGGCGATGCTCGCGTGCGCGCGCATCGGCGCGCCGTTCACCGTGGTGTTCGGTGGCTTCTCAGGCGAGGCGCTCGCGGGCCGCATCATCGACTCCGAGGCGAAGGTCCTCATCACCGCGGACGGCGGCTACCGGAAGGGGAACACCGTCGCGCTCAAGAAGAACGCGGACGACGCCGTCGCGCTGGCCAAGACCATCGAGAAGGTGCTCGTCGTCCGGCGGACGAAGCAGGACGTGCCGTGGACGATCGGCCGCGACGTCTGGTGGCACGAGATCGTCGACAAGCAGAAGCCGGAGTGCCCGGCGGAGTCGCTCGAGAGCGAGCACATGCTGTATCTGCTCTACACCTCCGGCACCACCGCGAAGCCCAAGGGCATCGTGCACACGACGGCCGGCTATCTCGCCGGGGTCGCGACGACGCACAAGCTCATCTTCGACATCAAGCACGAGGACGTGTACTGGTGCGCCGCTGACATCGGCTGGGTCACCGGTCACAGCTACATCGTGTTTGGGCCGCTCGCGAACGGATCGACCGGCGTGATGTACGAGGGCACGCCGGACTTCCCGGACAAGGACCGCTGGTGGAGGGTCATCGAGAAGTACAAGGTCACGATCCTCTACTGCGCGCCCACCGCGATCCGCACCTTCATGAAGTGGGGGGCCGAGTACCCGGACAAGCACGACCTGTCCTCGCTGCGTCTTCTCGGTTCCGTTGGCGAGCCGATCAACCCCGAGGCGTGGCTCTGGTACCACGAGAACATCGGCGGCGGTCGCTGTCCGATCGTCGACACCTGGTGGATGACCGAGACGGGCATGATCCTGATCACGCCGCTCCCGGGCATCACCACGACGAAACCCGGCAGCGCCACGCTCCCGTTCCCTGGCGTCGGAGCGGACGTCGTCGACGAGGAGGGCAAGACGGTGCCGCTCGGAGGCGCCGGGTACCTGGTCCTCACGAAACCCTGGCCCGCGATGCTCCGCGGCATCTACAAGGACGACAAGCGCTATCGCGAAACGTACTGGAGCCGCTACCCGGGCCGGTATTTCGCGGGCGACGGCGCTCGGCGCGACAAGGATGGCTACTTCTGGCTGATGGGCCGCGTCGACGATGTGATGAAGATCTCGGGCCACCGCATCTCGACCACCGAGGTCGAGTCGGCGCTCGTGTCGCATCCAGCGGTCGCCGAGGCCGCGGTCATCGGCCGCGAGGACCCGGTGACGACCCAGGCGATCTTCGCATTCGTGACGCTGCGCGGCGGCAAGGATGCGGATGAGGGGCTGTCGAAGGAGCTCCGCGAGCACGTCGTCGGCAAGATCGGCTCGATCGCCCGCCCGAAAACGATCATGTTCACGCCCGAGCTGCCGAAGACCCGCTCGGGCAAGATCATGCGACGCCTGCTCCGCGACATCGCGAACGGGACGCCACTGGGTGACACCACGACGCTGGCGGACGCGACGGTGGTCGACTCGATCCGCACTGCGTCGGCCTCAGGCAAAGAGGAATAGCCACTCTGGCGGCGTGATCCAGCGACTGCGTGAAAGCGGCAGCCCCGCGCTCGCCGTGCTCGCGACGATCTCGTTCGTCTCGAGCCTCGGCATCTCGATCATGCTGCCGCTGCTCCCGCTGTACGGCCTTTCGCTCGGCGCGTCACCGCTGCAGCTCGGACTTATGACGAGTGGTTTCGCGATCGCGAACGGAGTTGCGCAGTTCGCCTCGGGATTCGCAATGGACCGTTTCGGCGCGCGGCGCTTCATCGTCGCGGGCATCGGGACATACGCCATCGCGAACGTCCTCATCGCGACCGCACCGGCGGCGATCGCGCTCATCGGCTACCGCGTCATCGCGGGTCTCGGCGGCGGCGTCAACATGGTCTCG
>JANNUM010000194.1:0-2792 GCA_031395235.1 Chloroflexota bacterium | reverse complement strand
CGCGCTCGCCCCGTCGACCGGCGGTGGAATCCGCAGCGACAGCTTGAGCGAGGTCTTCGGGCGCAGAACGTTTCCGGCGCTGGCAATCGAAGGTATCCCCTCCGCGCCAATCACCGACAGCGCGGGCCGCCAGGTGCGATTCAGCAACGCCTCTGTGCGATCGCTCACCATCGGCGCCGTGCGGCCCGCGAACGGATACTTGCCAATCACGTTGTCGCCCATGATGTCGGCCGCCGCTCGCGCCTGACGCACGCGTTCGTCGGGAATCGGCGCGTGGAATGGTGCGGGAAGCACGCGTCCGGTCAGCTTGTCCTCGAGCCGGTCGAGCAGGCTTCTTGCGATGCGAAACGAAGAGGGCACCACCCCGCTGGCATCGCCTGAATGCACACCTTCGGTCAACACCTCGACTGTCAGCGTCCCGGCCGCAAGCCCGCGCAGCGACGTCGTTGCCCACAACCTTTCGTAATCGCCGCAACCCGAGTCGAGCCCGATCACGAAGTCGATCGCGCCGAGGCGGGCGGTCAGCGCGGCGAGGTACGGCGGCAGGTCGTAGCTTCCGGACTCTTCGCAAGTCTCGATAACGCCGACGCAACGGGCGTGCGGAAGCCCCTGCGCCTGCAACCCGCCCAACGCCGCCAGCGAAGCGAACACCGCGTAGCCGTCGTCGGCGCCGCCGCGCCCGTAGAGCTTGCCGTTGTCGAGTTTCGGCAACCACGGACCGAGGTCGTCGCGCCAACCGGTCATCTCCGGCTGCTTGTCGAGGTGGCCGTAGAGCAGCACCGTTCCGCTACGCGTTGTCGCGAACGCGGGCACTTCGAAGAACAGCACCGGTGTGCGACCCGGCAAGCGCACGATCTCGCAGGCCAGTCCCTTGACCGGCTGCGATCGCACCCAGGCATCCGCCTGGCGGATCACCCGCTCGATGTAGCCGTTCGCCTCCCACTGCGGATCGAAATGTGGCGATTTCGCCGGGACGCGGATGTATTCGGTCAGTTGCGGAACGATTTGCGCGTCCCACACTGAGGCGATGCGAGCTTCGAGGGCGGCGGCGTTCATGGGGCGGGAGGGATGATCAATCGAGGTCGGGATTATCGCCGATCGGCCCCATCGTTGTTGCACCCAAGCCGCCTTCGCGAGAGACTGCGCGACAAACCGCGCGGACACCCTGCGCGCCACCATGGAGAACGCCCGATGTCCGCCTACGTCATCGTCGATTCCGATGTCACCGACCCGGTCCGCTACGAGGAGTATCGCAAGCTGGCGCCTGCCGCGATCGCCCGCCACGGTGGTCGTTACCTCGTGCGCGGAGGCAAGTCGGTTACGCTCGAAGGCGACTGGGCACCGAAGCGCGTGGTCGTGCTCGAGTTTCCGGACCTCGCGACTGCGCAGGCGTTCTACGACTCGCCGGAGTATCGTGCCGCACGCGCGGTGCGTGCCGGCGCGGCGAACATGCGGTTTATTGCCGTCGAGGGATTATGACCGGTGGCGACTGATCGGCCGCGGGCCGAGGCTTCGGGTGCATGACCGCAAATTCACTTCGCGTTTGCACCGATGTGGCGGTCCAGGAATTTCTCGACGCGCGTCCAGAAGTCAACCTGCGTCTCCAGCGTGCGCCAGCCATGGCCCTCTTCGCCATAAACCACCCATTCGATGTCCTTGTTGGTGCGGCTGACCGCATCCTTGAATTGCGTGCCGTGCTCGACAGGCACGCGCCGGTCGGCCGCACCGTAGGCCATCAGCAGCGGCCGGCGCAGCTTGGCCGCCTGTTCCAGCGGCGACGTGTCCTTGAGTTGCTGCGCATCGGTGACCCGATCGCCGATCAGCACCGGCATGCTGAAGTTCCTCGCTTCCTCGGAGGTGTCGCTCCAGTTGACGGAGTACATCAGGTTGATGTCGCTGACCCCCACCCAGTTGATGCCACACTGGTACAACTCGTGATGCCGGATCAGCCCCATCAGCGTCGCGTAGCCGCCGTAGCTGGCACCGGCAATGCAAACGCGCTTGGCGTCCACCCAGCCCTGCTTGACCGCCCATTGCACGGCGTCGGCAATGTCGTCCTGCATCGGCTTCCAGCCCGCCCGGAAATGTTTGAAGCCGTAGCCCGCGCTGCCGCGAAACTCGGGCTCGATCACCACGTAACCGCGGGACGCGAGGAATTGCGCTTCTGGATTCCATGGCCAGTGCGTACCGCGCAACCAAGGCCCACCGTGTACCAGCACCACCGCGGGGCGCGCGCCGCTCACCTTGCCTGGCGGATGGGTTACGAGCACCGGGATCGACAGCCCGTCGCGTGCGGCAAAGCGGTGCACGTCGCGCACACCCATCGCCTGCGCCTTGATCCAGGGCCGCGAGGCGGCGATCGGGGTCAGCGCCTTGGTGTCGCGATTGTAGATATAGAAGTTTAGTGGCTGGCGATCCGACGCGGCGCTCACCAGCACCGTCGAGATGCTGAGGCAGCGCTGGCAATCGATGCGGTTGACTGTTGCCGGCAGCAACGCATCGACGGCGACCTGGGTGGCCTGCATCACGGGATCGAGCCAGACGCTGCCTTGGGCATCGGTCTCGTAATGCACGCCGAGCAGCCGCCGCGCCAGGGTGTCGTACACCATGCCGCCCCTGAAGTCGTAGTCTTTGAGACTGATCATCGGCTCCGGCTTGAGCTGGCGCGTCTTTGCGTCCATGGCGAAAATGTCGTAGGTGTCGTCGCCGCGCCGATCCAGCGCCAATAGCTCCCCGTCGAATCCGACCCAGTAGGGAACCGCGTACTTGCCGATACACCACCCAGCGGGTCA
>JANNUM010000188.1:0-4616 GCA_031395235.1 Chloroflexota bacterium | reverse complement strand
GGCGCTCGCCCTGCGGTGGGCCGACTTTGAAGACGCCGTCACGGCCGCCGCCGCGAAGCGAGCCAAGTGCGATGCGCTCGTCACCCGCAACCCGCGCGACTTCAAGGGATCGGCGGTGCGGGTGCTCACGCCGTCCGAAGCGGTGGCATGGCTCGCCCTCGCGCGCTGAGCAGCATCCACAGCTATAATCGCGCCCACCCATGTCCCTCGCGCCCGGCGCCCAGCTCGGCGCCTACCGCATCATTTCGGTCCTCGGTTCCGGCGGCATGGGCGAGGTGTATCGCGCGCACGATGCGCGCCTGGGCCGCGAAGTCGCCATCAAGATCCTGCCCGACGCGATGGCGAAGGATCCGGACGGCCTCGCCCGGTTCGAGCGCGAGGCGCGGGCGGTCGCCGCGCTCAACCACCCGCACATCGTCACGATCTACACGACCGAGGAAGCAGGGGGCGTCCGCTTTCTGACGATGGAGCTGATCGAGGGACGAACGCTCGATCAGATCATTCCCGATGGCGGACTGCCGCTCACCCAGTTCTTCGAGATCGCGGTCGCGCTCGCCGACGCGCTCCATGCGGCTCACCAGAAGCACATTACGCATCGCGATTTGAAGCCATCGAACGTGATGGTGACCGACGACGGCCGGGTGAAGGTGCTCGACTTCGGCCTCGCCAGTGCGGGCGGGCCCGCGGGTCTGGAAGCCGGCGCTGACATTACGAGACCGGCGCTCACCCAGGCGGGGACCATCCTCGGCACGATGCCGTATATGTCGCCCGAGCAGATCGAAGGCAAGCCGATCGACCAACGGAGCGACCTGTTCTCGCTCGGTGTCGTGCTGTACGAGATGGCAACTGGGCGCCGGCCATTCAGCGGCGACTCGTCTCCGGCGCTGATGTCGTCAATTCTTCGGGACCATCCAGAGGGCATGAACGAACGACGGCCCGACCTCCCAGAAGGCGCCGGCCGCCTGATCGCGCGCTGCCTCGAAAAGTCGCCGCGCGATCGGGTGCAGAGCGCGCACGACGTGCTCGCGGACATACGGGCGGTGCGGCGCGCATGGGAGTCCGGGGTCTTGCCGCCGCCGAAGGCGGGACGCACATCCGCGCGCGACCAGCTGAAGCCAGGCGATTTCCGGATCGCGGTCTTACCGTTCGTGTCTCGCAGCACCGGCGACGCCGAGGCCCTGGCCGACGGCCTGACCGACGACATCACGGCGGGCCTGTCGCGATTTCAGCATCTTCGTGTCGTCGCCCGGCATGATGCCGAGCAGGGCAAAGGCCGATCAGCCGACGCGCGGACGGCCGAAACGGTGGGCGCGCGCTATCTACTCGATGGCACTGTGCGAACCGCCGGCGCCGCCGTTCGCGTCAGCGCGCGGCTCGTCGACTCAGCCACCGGCGCGCACGTGTGGGCCGACACATACGAGCGCGCCTTGGGTGGTGGAAGCCCGTTCGAGCTGCAGGACGACGTCGTGGGCCGCATCGTGGCGACGGTGGCTGACTCGGCCGGCGTTCTCGTACGCTCGATGGCAGCCGCGCTCAAGGAGCGGGCAGTCGACGAGCTGTCGGTCGCCGATCTCGTGCTGCGCTTTCACGCCTTCGCGTCGCACTTCAGGGCCGACGAGCATCTGAAGCTGCGGGCCGGGCTGGAGCGGGCCTTGACCGCCGAGCCCCATCATGCGGTCGGCTGGGCCTGTCTCTCGAGCCTGTACGAAGAGGAGTACTCGCACGGATTGAATGCCCTGCCGGACCCTCTGTCGCGGAGTGCCGAGGCGGCCGAGCGATCCGTCGAGATCGACCCAGCGTGCCAATTGGGGTGGCTCGCGATTGCAGCCCTGCGCTTCTTCGATCGTGATCTCAACGGACTGCGGATGGCCGCCGAGCGGACGATCCCGATTAACCCCCTCAATTCGACCCCGGTCGCGTTCCTCGGGTTGATGTTGTCGTACGCCGGCGAGTGGGACCGCGGCGTCCCAATGGTCGCGGGCGCGATGGACCGCAATCCCCACCATCCCGGCTGGTACCGCTACGTGCTGGCCACGAACCATTATCGCCAGGGCGAGTACGAGGACGCGCGGCTCCAAGCCAAACAGTCCAACATGCCGCAGCATCTGTGGTCGCCATTGATGTTGGCGGTCTCAGCCGGCCAACTCGGCCACGCAGCCGACGCTCGATCGGCGTTCGATGCTCTTCGCCGCAACCATCCGGCCTTTCTCGATCCGCAGGCGGTGCGGACCTTGTGGTCGCTTTGGATGTGGGACGAGAACCTGGTCGACCATCTTCTGAACGGCTTCGCAAAAGCCGTCGCTCTCGATGAGTCGAAGTCCGGCGGACCAGGCGCGGTGACGCCGGCGTCGGGGCTCGCGCCCGCTGGCGGCCGCTCGCCCTCAATCGCGGTTCTGCCGTTCACCGACATGAGCGCCGCCAAGGATCAGGACTGGTTCTGCGACGGCATCGCCGAAGAGATCCTCAACGCCCTGGCCCAGCTCGACGGCCTCAAGGTCGCCGCCCGCGCTTCGGCGTTCTCGTTCCGCGACAGCAAAGAAGACCTCGCGGCGATCGGCGAGAAGCTGCACGTCACGACCGTGCTCGACGGCAGCGTGCGCCGTGCCGGCGACCGCGTCCGCATCACCGCGCGGTTGAGCAACGTCCAGGACGGTTATCAACTCTGGTCGGAGCGCTACGACCGCGAGATGAAAGACATCTTCGACGTGCAAGACGAGATTGCCAAGGCGATCGCCGAGCGGCTGCGCGTCACCCTCTCGGGCGAGGCCGATGCGAGGCTGGTCCCGAAGGCGACAGCGAACGTCGAAGCGTACCAAGTGTACTTGCAGGGTCGCGCCTTGCTGTACAAACGTGGCAAGAGTGTGCCCCTCGCGCTCGAGCAGTTCCAGAAGGCGGTGGCGATCGACCCCAACTATGCGCTGGCGTGGGCGGGCATCGCCGACGTGTTCACCGTATTTGGGTATTTCGGCGCCGGCCGGCCCTCCAACATCCGGCCGCTAGCCATCGACGCGGCACATCGCGCGATCGCGCTCGATCCGGACTCGGCGGAATCCCACACCGCGCTCGCGGGAGCGCTGCTGTTCTACCAGCGAGACCTGGCGGGGGCCGAACGCGAGTTCGTACGAGCGATCGAGCTCAGTCCCCACTACATCCAGTGCCGGACGTGGTACGCGGTCTTCTACCTGGCTTGGACACGCGGTCGCTTCGACGAGGCTCTGGCCCAGGCCCGGCACGCCGTCGCGCTCGACCCGCTGTCGTCGTACACGCTGTCGGTCTTGGCGCTCGTTCTCGGCACGACGCGCCTCGATGAAGAGGCGATCGCGACGGGACGGCGCGCGACGGAGATCGATCCGGATTCGATGATCGCCCACTTCGCGCTGGGTGAGGCGCTGCTCTGGGCGGGACGGCCCGATGAAGCGGTCGCGTCGCATCGGGAGGCGTGCCGCGTGTCGGCGCAATCGTCGTTTGCCACGACGGCGCTCGCCTTCGCGCTCGGCGCCGCCGGCCGCACGGACGACGCTGGTGATCTCCTGCGCCAACTGGAGGCGCGGGCCCGGTCAGAGTACGTCGCGCCCTGTCAGCTCGCAATAGTGGCGCTCGCGGCGGGTGATCACGAGCGCGCACTCGCGCTGGCGCAGGAGGCCTGGGAGGCGCGCGACCCGTTCCTCCTCGCCGTCGGCCGGCACAACCCCAACTTCCGGTGGTTCCTCGAGCAACCCGCGTTCCAGAAGATCCTGCGCGAGATGGACGCGGGGCGGCCTCTATAATCGCGCGATGACCCGGTCCCTCCTCGCCGCCTTTCTCGTCAGCTTTGTTGCCGCAAGCGCGGCCGACGCGGGGGTCACACGACTGCGCATCGAGCGCCGCGAGGCCGTGCTCGCGGGCAAGCCGTTCGGCGCCGCGGGCCCTTACGAGAAACTAGTCGGCAAGGTCGACTTCGCCCTCGACCCTTCCCTTCCGCAAAACCAGGGCATCGTCGATCTGCAGCTCGCGCCGCGAAACGCGCAAGGGCGCGTGGAGTTCTCCGCCGACTTCTATCTCTTGAAGCCGGTCGATCCAGCGCGCGGTAACGGACGGCTGTTCTATGAAGCCGGCAATCGCGGCACCAAACGAATCCTGCCGGTCTTTCAGAACGCGGCGAACTCCGCCGATCCCACGACCGCCGAGGAGTTTGGCAACGGCGCGCTGATGCGCCAGGGCTTCTCGCTGCTCTGGATGGGGTGGCAATGGGACGTGCCTGAAGGCCGCATGCGGATGGACATCCCGATCGCCACCGACAACGGCAAGCCGATCACGGGCTGGGTGCGCGGCAACTTCATTCCCGGCGCGAACGCGACAACGGCGTCGGTCGCCGATCGCGGGCACACGGCATACCCGGTGGTTGATCCGGAGAGCTCCGAACACCGGTTGATCATGCGCACGCTGCCGACCGATCCGCCGCGGGAGATCGCGCGCGGCACGTGGCGCTTTACCGGTCCAGGCACTGTGACGCTCGATCGCGGCTTCGAGGCCGGCCTGATCTACGACGTCATCTATCGCGCGCGCGATCCGCGCGTCGTCGGCGCCGGCCTCGCCGGCACGCGCGACCTCGTGAGCTTTTTCAAGTACGCGACTGC
>JANNUM010000160.1:0-10017 GCA_031395235.1 Chloroflexota bacterium | reverse complement strand
GATCTCCTCCTCGAGGCGGTCGTAGAAGTAGCGGTAGTTGTGCAGCCCGGTGAGCGCGTCGGTGTTCGCCGCACGCTTCAGCCGCTCGTGCAGCTCGGCAACGTCGATCGCGGCCGCGATCTGCGCGCCGACGGCCTGCATGAGCGTGAGGTCGCGCTGAGAGAACGCGTGGGGTACGCGGTGCGAAACCGCCAGGACGCCGATGGGCCGGCCCGCGCTCACCAGCGGGATGATGATCTCCGAGCGGATGTCGGGATCGCCCAGGTAGCGCGGGTCGAGATGGACGTCGTCGACCAGCTGGGGCTGACGATGCTCGAGCACCCAGCCCGAGATGCCGCGCCCCGACGGGATCCGCAGCGACGTGCCCGGTCCGTGCGGCAGACCCGCGAGCGCGCGGACTACCAGGTCGTCGGTCTGATCTTCGCGCAGCAGGATCGTGAGACGGCTGCCGGGCATGCTCTTGAGCAGGATGCTGAGGATGCGGTCGAGGAGCTGCTGCAGGTCGAGGATGGTGTGGAACTCCGGCGTGAGGTCGGCGAGGATCGCGAGCTCGCGGCTCGTGCCCACCTCCTCCTCGGCGGCCTCGATCACGCCCCGCGCCTCGATCATCGCTACGAACTGGTCGACCATCGTCGGGTCGTACCACGCGCCGGCCAGGCGTCGCAGCTCTCCGAGCGCGACGTCGGAGCGCAGGGCGATGCGATACGGACGGTCGGCGAGCATGGCGTGGTAGCCGATCACCATGTTGAGGATGCGCGCCGCGCGCGGGATCGCTTCGCCGGAGAGGCCATCTGGGTACCCGGTGCCGTCCCAGCGCTCGTTCGCGTGACGCACGATGGGCACGACACCGCGCAGGAAGCGGATCGACTCGAGGATGCGCGCGCCGAGCAGCGGGTGCTCGCGCACGATCGAGATCTCCTCTGGCGTCAGCGGACCGCTCTTTCCAAGGATCGATGCCGGGACGCCGATCTTCCCGAGCGAATGGAACAGTGACGCGTAGCGGAGATCGCGCAGCTCGTCCGGCCGGAGGCGGACGCGCTCGGCCAGCGCAAGCGCATCCGCGGCCACGCGGCGCTGGTGGTCTTCGCGGTAATGGTCGCGGGCCTGGATCGTGGCGGTGAGGGCCGACACCGTCGAGAGGTAGGCGTCGTCGAGTTCGCGGTACAGACCGATGCTTCGAATGGCGGCCGCGCCGAAGCCCGAGAGCACTCCGATGAGCTCGTGCTCCTCGCTCGAGACGACGTGGTGCTCCTTCCAGGTCACGAAGAGCATGCCGACCGACTTGTCCGCGAGACGCAGTGGCTGGAGCAGCACGCTCTGGTGGCCGAAGCGGCGCAGGAGCTTGCGCTCGTTCTTCGAAGTGTCGTCTTCATCGTGGATCTGCATCGGTGTGCCGGCTTCGAGGAACTTCGCGATCACCGGGCTGCTCTTCGGGAGCATGAGCACGTCGCTCGAAGGCGCCCCGGTCGTCACGGCGAACTCGAGACTGTCGCCCCCGGAGTCGAGGTACACCGCGACCGCGGATGCCTGCATCATTTCCTGCACCGAATCGGCCAGCGCGCGGACGAGGGCGGGCAGCTCCTTATGCGTCGCGAGCTCGAGGCCGATGCGATGCAGGTCGAATAGTCGGCGTGACAGCGCCAGGGTGCGGTCGTACAGGTCCGCGCGCTCGATCGCGATCGCGGCCTCGGTGGCGATGGCCGAAAGCAGCTCGAGATCGCCTTCGTCGTACGCGTTCGGTCGCGAGCTCTGCGCGGAGATGGCACCGATGGCCTTTCCGTGCAGGCGCAGCGGCGCGACGATGATCGATCGCTCGACGACCTTCCCCCACGCGCTGCGCGGCGGGAGCCGGAGGCGCACGCGATCCCGTTCGGCGTCGTGCAGCAGGATCGGCTTGTCGCTCTCGACGGCCAGTCCGCCCAAGGTCCCGGCCATGGGGCTCTCTTCGGGCTCCATCTCCTCGCCTCCGTCGTAGAGGTAGCGGAACGAGAGCGTGCCGCGCTCAGGGACGGCGATCGCGACATAGAACGCGTCGACGTCGAGCGCCTTTCTCACCTGCTCGAAGACCTCGCGGAAGACCTTCACCGGGTCGAGCGAGCTGCCGACGGAGTGACCGACGTCGACGAGCGTCGCGAGCAGGCGGGCGCGACGCTCCGCCGCGAAGCGCGCGCGGATGTCGAGGTAGCCGAAGAAGAAGAGCGGGACGCCCGGCACGAGGAACCACGGCTCGATGAGCACGACCTGGACTGAGATGACGGCCGCGAGACTCCAAAGGAGCTGCGCGCGCACCGTGCGGTTCACCCATAGACGGGTGACGCGGTCGAGTGCGACGTTCCGCAGCGCACGCTGCAGCAGGACGATCTGCACGATGTCGACGAACACGAGGACCAGCACCGCGGCGACGCCCGCGATGATCGTTGCCGCCGCGGGCTCGACCAGCAATGAGAGCTCGGCGAGGAAGAGCGTGTACACGACGGCGGCGGTGCCGGTGGCGACCGCGACCGACGCGGCGTTACGGATGATCTGGAGCGGCCGCTTGCCCGAGAGCACGTCGTTGGCGAGGCGGGCCGCCGCGGCCATGGACGCCACGGCGCCCGGCGGCATGAGGATGATGCCGGCGATCACCGCGACGTCCGACGCCGACAGCTCAGTGTTCGTCTGGACGCGGATGGGACGGACGGAAAGGACGAATGCCGACAGGAAGAGGAGGCCCAGGTACTCCGGGCTGACGCGTCCGTCGAGCGCGTCGCGCACCCCGAGCACCACGTACGGCGTGGCGACGAGGACGGTGATCGCGATAAGGAACTTCGCGCCGCGCGGAAGTGGCTTCATCGGATGCCTTTGCCCCTCGGCGGCCGAGCCTAGCACCCGCGGCCACCGCAAAGGGGGTCAGCGAGGCATCAGCGCGTCCGGAGCCAGCGTTCGATCAGCAGGACCGCAGCGAATATCCCGGCGATCACGAGCAGCTCGCCGGCCCCACCGCGGTCGACCGCCGGCCTGATGACGAGGAATACGAGCGTCGTCACCAGGACCACGCCGACGACGATCTGGAACAGCAGCCGCGTGCTCAGGCTGATGGAGGCTCCGTTGAATGGGGTCCGGCCGGGGCCGGCGAAGCCGGGCCCGTCCGACGCATTCTGCGCAATGCCCACGCGATCGGGTCGTACGTGCGCGTCACGATGCGCTCCTTGAGCGGGATGATGGCGTTGTCCGTGATGTGGATGTCCTCGGGACAGACATCGGTGCAGCACTTGGTGATGTTGCAATAGCCGAGCCCGTGCTTCGCGCGCGCGAGGTCGATGCGGTCGTTGGTGTCGAGCGGATGCATCTCGAGCGCCGCGAGCCGCACGAAGTACCGCGGGCCCGAGAAGGAGGGCTTGTTCTCCTCGTGGTCGCGGATGACGTGGCAGACGTCCTGACATAGGAAGCACTCGATGCACTTGTGGAACTCCTGCACGCGCTCGATGTCCTCCTGGTAGATCCGCCGCGTGCCGTCCGCTTCCTTCGGCTTCGGCTTGAACGCGGGGATGGTCTTCGCCTTCTCGTAGTTGAAGGACACGTCGGTGACGAGATCCTTCACCACCGGGAACGCTCTCATTGGCGAGACCGTGATCTCCTCGGCTGGCTCGAACGTGTTCATCCGCGTCATGCACATGAGCTTCGGATGGCCATTGATCTCGGCACTGCACGATCCGCACTTGCCGGCCTTGCAGTTCCACCGCACGGCGAGATCGGGCGCGTGCACCGCCTGGATGCGGTGAACGACGTCGAGGACGACCATGCCCTCGTCGGCGGGAACGGTGTAGTCGACGAATGCGCCGCCGGCCGCGTCGCCACGCCAGATCTTCATGCGGACGTCGGCCACGTCTACTCCTTCGCGCTGGCTGACGCGACGGGCTCGAAGGCGACCTTGCCGGTCGGCGTGTCCTCGCCGATGAGCGGCCGCAGCTCAGCGGGCACCTCGGGCAGTGACTCGGGCTTCAACACCAGATGACCCTCGCGCCGACGTACGACGACGTTCTTCTTCCCCCACTCGGGATCCGGCTTCGGGAAGTCGTCGCGCGTGTGCCCGCCCCGACTCTCCTGTCGCAACAGCGCGGACATCGCGACCGCCTCGGAGACCGTCAGCAGCGTGAACAGGTCGAGCGCGAGATGCCAGCCGGGGTTGTAGATACGCGAACCCTTCACCCCGACTCGCTCCGCGCGCTCGCGTAGTCGGCCGATGCGCGTGATCGCCTCCGCGAGCTCCGCACGCGTGCGGATGATCCCGACCAGCTCGTGCATGGTCTCCGTGAGATCGGCGTGCACCAGGTACGGGTTCTCGCCCTCGCTTCGCTCGAACGGGGCGAGCATCCCGGTCGCCGCGGCATCGACCTGGCGATCGTCAACTCGTGGCATCTTCGCGACACGCTTGGCGTACTCGGCGGCATACAGCCCAGCGCGCCGGCCGAAAACGAGAAGGTCGGACAGCGAGTTGCCGCCAAGCCGGTTTGCGCCGTGCATCCCGGCTGCGACCTCGCCCGCTGCGAAGAGGCCCGGCACGGTCGACTGCGCAGAATCCGCGTCGACGCGGACGCCGCCCATGATGTAGTGGAACGTCGGCCCGACCTCCATCGCCGTCTTGGTGATGTCGACGTCGGCGAGCTCTCTGAACTGGTGGTACATCGAGGGCAGGCGCCGCTGGATGTAAGCGGTGGAGCGGCGCGAGGCGATGTCGAGGAAGACGCCGCCGTGCGGACTTCCGCGTCCCGCCTTGACCTCCGTGTTGATCGCGCGCGCGACCTCGTCACGCGGCAGCAGATCGGGCGTTCGGCGATTGTTCCTCTTGTCCTCGTACCAGCGGTCGGCCTCCTCTTCGGTGTCGGCGGTCTCCGCCCGGAAGAAGTCCGGGATGTAGCGGAACATGAACCGCTCGTTCTTGCTGTTCTTCAGCGTCCCGCCGTCGCCGCGCACTCCCTCGGTCACAAGGATCCCGCGCACGCTCATCGGCCACACCATCCCCGTCGGGTGGAACTGCGTCATCTCCATGTCGATGAGGTCGGCGCCGGCATCGAGCGCCATCCCGTGGCCATCGCCGGTGTACTCCCACGAGTTCGACGTGATCTTCCACGCCTTGCCGACCCCACCGGTCGCGAGCACGACGGCCTTCGCGCGGAACAGCACGAGCTTCCCACTCTGTCGCCAGTAGCCGAACGCGCCGGAGACCGCGCCGTCCTCGGTGAGAAGGCGGTAGAGCGTGCACTCCATGAACACGTCGATGCCGCGGTGCACCGCGTGGTCCTGGAGCGTGCGGATCATCTCGAGACCGGTGCGATCGCCGACGTGCGCGAGCCGCGCGTACCGGTGGCCGCCGAAGTCGCGCTGCAGGATCAGGCCATCCTTCGTGCGGTCGAAGAGCGCGCCCCACTCCTCGAGCTCGAGGACACGGTCGGGCGCCTCCTGCGCGTGGATCTGGGCCATCCGCCAGTTGTTCAGGAGCTTGCCGCCGCGCATGGTGTCGCGGAAGTGGACCTTCCAGTTGTCCTCCTTCCACACGTTGCCCATGGCCGCGGCGATCCCGCCCTCGGCCATCACCGTGTGCGCCTTTCCCAAAAGCGACTTGCAGACGAGCGCCGTCTTCACACCCATGACGCTCGCTTCGATCGCCGCGCGCAGTCCGGCGCCGCCCGCTCCGACCACGACGACGTCGTAGTCGTGGATCTCGTACTCGGCCACTAGCCGACCCACCGCAGGTCGGTGATGACGCCCATCGCGGCAAGGCGGATGTAGAGATCCGTGAGCATGACGCTGACGAGGCTGAACCAGGCCCAGCGCCCGTGCCGCGCGTTCAGGCGGTTCGCCATGCTCCACAGCCGGAAGCGCAGCGACGCGCCGTGGAACGAGTCGAGGTAGCCGCCCACGAGGTAGCGCGCGGCATGGCAGCCGAACGTGTAGCCGCTGAGCAACAGGACGTTGGCCAGCATGATCAACGAACCGACCCCGACGCCGAGACGCCCGTCGAAGCTGAACGCGAGGATCACGTCCCACCAGAGGATCGCGAGCACCAGGACCGCGAGGTAGAGCGTGTAGCGGTGGAGGCTCTGGAGGGTGAACGGGAAGCGCGTCTCGCCGCTGTACGTAGAGCGCGCGTCCGGCACCGAGCAGGCCGGCGGCGACCAAAAGAACGCGCGGTAGTACGAGCGGCGGTAGTAGTAGCAGGTCACGCGGAACGCTAGCGGCGAGCCGACGATCAGGAACGCGGGCGACAGGTTGTACCAATCGCCGATGATCGCGAAGGTGGGATGCACGCACCCGGTCGTCAGGCACGGTGAGTAGAAGGGCGAGAGGTACGGGTCGACGTAGTAGTTCGCGTTCTGCAGACTCACGATGAACGCGTAGACGCCGAAGAGCCCGAGGACGACCACGATCGTGAGCGGCTCGATCCACCACCGATCGTGACGTTCGTGCGGACGCTGCCGGACGCTGGCCGTCGTCGTCGCCACCGCCTGCCCACGGTACGGAGTCGCCTCTCAGGTGGCAAAGATATCGAAGCGCTTATGACGATAGCCGTAGGCTATGGCCATGGAGCTTCACCAGCTGCGCTACTTCGTCGCCGTCGCCGAGCAGCGGCATTTCACGAAGGCGGCGCGTGAGCTCGCGGTCGCTCAGCCCTCGGTCTCCAAGCAGATCCGTCGCCTGGAGGACGAGCTCGGCGCGCCGCTGTTCCACCGGATGCGCGGGAATGTCTCGCTCACACCGGCCGGCGAAGCGCTCCTTCCCCTCGCGCGTCGCGTGCTCGTCGATGTGGCCGGGGCCGAGAGCGAGGTCCAGGGTCTCACCGAGATGCGCCGTGGACGTCTTTCGGTCGGCGCGACGCCGAGCCTCTCGACGACGCTCGTGCCGCAGGCGCTCGCGCGCTACCACCAAAGCTATCCGGGCATCGAGCTGGTTCTGCATGAGGCGGGCTCGCACGACCTGGTCGGGGAGCTCGAGCACGGCGTGCTCGACGTCGCGCTGGTCATCCTGCCGATGCACCACGACATCCTCGAGACGACGCCGCTGCTCCGCGAGGAGCTGGTACTCGCGGTGCCGAAGTCGCATCCCCTCGCGCGGCGCCGGAGCGTGTCGATCGCCGAGCTGCGTGGTGTGCCGCTGGTGATGTTCCGCGACGGCTATGACCTGCGAGCGACGACGGTCGCGGCCTGCCGTCGGGCCGGCTTCGAGCCGACGTTCGCGCTCGAGGGCGGCGAGATGGACGGCGTCCTGCGTCTGACGGCGGCGGGTGTGGGGGTCGCCGTCGTGCCCAGCCTCGTCGTCGAGCGCGGCGGCCCGCTGCGCGCGGTTCGGATCGCGAAGCCCGAGCTCACGCGGACGATCGGTTTCGCACATCGGCGCGACCGCAGGCTGACGCGCGCGGCGCAGGAGTTCATCACGACCGTGCGCGCGCTGGTGGCGGCACGCGAATGGCTGGCGCGCACGCCCGCCGGCCTTACGGTCCTCGACGGCGCAGCTGCGACGCGACCCCGCCGCGCCGCGAAGTCCTAGCCGAGCGTGAAGATCGAGAGGGTCTCGGACTTGCCGCGGACCTGGACCTCACCGAGCGAGCGCAGCTCCACCCCATCGTCGCGAAGATGTCCGGCGGTCGCGCCCGACAGCACCGCGTCGACCTTGTACTCCTTGGTCAACGTCTCCATGCGCGACGCGGTGTTCACGGTGTCACCGATCGCCGTGTAATCGGAGCGCTCGGGCAGCCCGATCGCGCCAAGCACGACATCTCCGGTGTGCATACCGACGCCGAACTGCACGACCGGCTCGCCGTTGCGTGCGCGCTCGACGTTGAGCGCCCTGATGTTCGAGCGGATCGCGAGCGCGGCGCGCACGGCAGCGGGAGCGCCGTGCGCCGGATCGCCCATCGCGCCGAAGATCGCCATGAGGCCGTCACCGGTGAACTTGTCGAGGATCCCGCCCGCGTCGATCACGGATCGCGCCATCACGCGCAGATAGGCGTTGATCACGGCGATCACCTGCTCCGGCGCGAGCTTCTCCGCGAGCGCGGTCGAGCCGCGGAGATCGGCGAAGAGGATCGTCACCGTCTGCCGTTCGCCCTCGAGGCGCAGCGGGTCGCCACCGATGACGCGCTCGACGACCGTAGGCGGCAGGAAACGCTCGAGGCCGCGCCGGCGGTCGAGCTCGAGGAACAACGCGCCGAGCGCGATGACCGTCGCCGCGAACATCAGCGCGTGGTACTCCCACCACGAGAGCGTCCATACCGGGCCGAGGAACTGAGACAGTTGCGCCTGCGCGAGCAGGACGTACGACGCCGCGAGCGCGCCCTGCATCGGAAGCCGCGTGCGGACGTAGTCGCGGCCCTGCGCCCATGCGGCGAAGCCGTAGAAGACCACGACGCTCCCCGACACCAGGTACGGGACGAGGCCGGCACCGCCGTAGATGTCGGGCGGCGTGTATCCGGGCGTGCCGTAGGTGCTTGGGTCGTAGCTGGCGTACGCGCCGCCACCGACCAGGATCCAGCGCGCGAAGCCACCGAAGGCGGCCGGCCAGCCGATGGCGACGACCGCATAAAGACCGATGACGGCGGTGATGACCGCGATCAGCGTCCGCGGAGACACGTGCCGCTCCAGGAAGGACGCGGCCAGCGTGTAGCGGATCGCGAAGAAGAGCGCCGAGGTCCAGAGCGAGAGCTGCGCTGACACGCCGACGATCAGACCGGCGTCGTCCTTCTTATCGCCGCGCTGCAGCACGTCGGGTGTGGACATTCCGTGGACCATGAAGATCCCGGCCAGACACAGGAATCCGATCGCGAGCAGGAGGCTGCGGTAATGGCCCGCACCCAGCGCGGCGCGCGCGACGAAGATCGCGACGAGCAGTGCCACGACCGAAACGTTCGTCGTGATCACGAAGTGCTCGACCGGTATGAAGAGTGGCGTGTTGCGCTGGGGATCGGCGAGCAGCACCGCGAGGACCGCGGTCGGTGAGAGCACCAGCAAGAGCAGGACCAACGGACGCCAGGGGACCGAGCTCACGGTGGCAGTCTAGAAAGGCTAGACAGCCTCCGCGGCGCGCGCGACCTTGGGAAGGAGCTGGTCGAGGTCGAACGGTTTCCCGAGGACATCGGTCGCGCCGACGGACTTCGCGTGACGCTCGAGATCGTTCGCGGCCGAGAGGACCACGATGGGGATGTCATCCCGCTCGCGCAGGCGCTTCGCGAACGTCCAGCCGTCCATGACCGGCATCATGAGGTCGAGCACGATCACGTCGGGACGCCAGCGCTCGCACACTGAGAGTGCGTCCTCGCCGTTCGTCGCGGGCACGACCTCATAGCCCTCGTCCTCAAGCGCGGTCGTGAGCAGCTCACGGATGCTGGCATCGTCGTCCACCACGAGGACACGTTTACCCACCGGCGCGGAGCATGACATACCGCAGTCGGTAGACAGCCTACTTAGCGGCTCGGTCTGAGTGATGCAGCGAACACCGCCGGGATGACGACAAAGCCGATGGCGAGGGTCGCGACCCATAGCCACAGCGCCTCAGGGTGGCAAGTTACGAGGCCGACGCAGTCTTCGATCGAACGCTGCCGCTCGACGAGCAGGAGCGGCAGGCTCGCCGGCGACGCCACGACGGTCGCCGCGGCGAAGGTGGTCGCGATCGTCGGGATCGAGCGTGAGATCGCCCCCGCTCGGGGATCGATCGCGCGCGCCGAGCGATTCGCCCAGAGCACTGCCACGAACGTCGCGAGCACGGCGAACGCGATGGATGAACCGAAGCGTTCGTCTCGCGGTCGCCCGTCGAGCGGGAGCGCGAGCTCGAAGGCGGTAAGCGCGGCCCAGTAGGCGAGCTTGATCGTCGTGATGCGGCCGACGAGGAGCACGAGCGTGGCCTGCCTCGGCAGCGGTCGCTGAGGCTCGGTGCCTACCGGTAGGTGGTCCACCACTTCTGCAGGAAGTACAGCACCGCGATCAAGATGATCGTCGTGACGAAGACCATGTAGAACTCGCCGGACTCGCCGACCTCAGCGATCAC
>JANNUM010000152.1:0-2017 GCA_031395235.1 Chloroflexota bacterium | reverse complement strand
ACTGCTCGCGCGCGTCGCGCGCGGCGAGCCGCACGGCGGGCCCGACCGACGCGAGAGTGAGCGAGCCCGCGGAGATCGGACCGTAGGGCCCCTCGGTGTCGCCGATGCGCACGGAGATGCGGCCCGGGTCCACACCGAGCTCCTCGGAGCAGATCTGCGCGAGCACGGTGCGCGTGCCGGTGCCGATGTCCTGCGTCCCCGCGCGCAGGATCACCGTGCCGTCGCTGTTGAAGTGGACGGTGGCGTATGCGGGCGGCCCGCCGCCGCCG
This sequence comes from Chloroflexota bacterium, assembly GCA_031395235.1. GTDB lineage: Bacteria > Chloroflexota > Limnocylindria > P2-11E > P2-11E > CF-39. Next base: position 1,748 of record JANNUM010000152.1, on the reverse strand, counting down.
CCCCAGATCTGCGTACCCATCCCGATGCCACGCCTGCGATGCGGCGCCGAGCCGCGCGTGCCGCCCGCGCGCAGCTTGCTCCAGCCGATCTCGCGCGCCCCGATCGTGTAGCACTCGAGGAGACGCTTCAGCGAATACGGCTTCGTCGTGCGCGGGTCTTTCTGTGACGCGGCGTGACGGCGGCGCAGCGTGAGCGGGTCAACACCCATGCGCTCGGCGAGCTCGTCGATCGCCCCCTCGAGCGCGAAGGTGCCCTCCACGTACCCGGGCGCGCGGAACGCCGACAGCGAGCCCGCGTTCGTGACGACGCGGTACGACTTCGTGGTCAGGTTCGTGAAGTCGTACAACGTGTTCGTCGGGCCGGTCGGATTCGCGACCCAGCGTCCCTGCCCGGCGTTCGACCACGAGATGTGCTCGACAGCGGTGATCCGGCCGTCCTTGCCCGCAAGCTTCACCTTCTGCAGGGTCGCGGAGCGATTACCCGCGGCGAGGTTCTCCTCGTGCCGTGTGAGCACACAGCGGACCGGCCGGCCAAGCTCCTTCGCGAACAGCGCGGCGATGATCGAGTACTTCCCCACGCCACCCTTCGAACCGAAGCCCCCACCCATGTAGTCGCAGATGACGCGGATCCGCGAAAGCGGAAGGAGCAGCGCGGCGCGAAGGCCCTCGCGCACGCCGAACACGTGCTGCGTGGACTCCCACACGGTCAGGATCTGACCGTCCCACTGCGCGACCGCGCCGTGCGATTCGAGCGAGTTGTGCAGCTGCGTCGACGTCCGATAGGTCCCTTCGACGACCTCGTCGGCGTCCTTGAACGCCTGCCGCGTCTCGCCGCGCTTCAGGGAACCCGACTCGAACACGTTGCCGCCGTCCTCGAGCTTTGGCGCGCCGTCGGCGATGGCCTCCTCGAGATCGGTGACGTGCGGCAGCAGCTCGTACTCCACGTCGATGAGCGCAAGCGCGCGCACGGCGGTATCCGCGTCATCCGCCGCGACGGCTGCGACCTCGTCACCGATGAACCGGACCTCCTCGCGGAAGATCGTCTCCTCGCCACGGAACGCCGCCTTCGGCGAGTTGAAGCGGTGCAAGATGCCGCGGACTCCGGGCAACGCCTCGGCCTTCTTCGTTGCGATGGCGCGCACGCGCGCGCGCGGGTACGGACTTCGCAGCACGCGCGCGTGCAGCATCCCCGGCAGCGTGACGTCCTGCGTGTATGTCGCGCGTCCGGTGACGCGCTGCACGCCGTCGATGCGCTTCCGCGACTTGCCGATCTCGTCGAGCGCGGTACCCGCCGGCGGCGCCGTGAGGTCGCGACCCTCGATGATGGCGAGCGATTCGACGATCTCGCCTTCGAACTCGTCCCGGCTCTTAACGACGCGGATCCCGGCCACTATTTCTTCCGCCGCGCCGCCGACATGCCGGCCTTCACGATGTTCACGTACGCGCCGCAGCGGCAGAGATTGCCGGCCACGGCCCGCCGCATCTCATCCTCGGTCGGGGCGCCGTTCGCGCGCAGTAGGGCGACGACGGACATGACCTGCCCGGGGGTGCAGAAGCCGCACTGGTACGCGTCGTGATCGATGAACGCATCCTGCACCGGATGCAGGGCACCGTCCTTCGAGATACCCTCGATCGTCTCGACGCGCTTTCCCTCGCAGGCGACCGCGAGGGTGATGCACGAATACACCGGACGATCGTCGACGAGGACCGTGCACGCACCGCAGTCGCCCGCGTTGCACACGAGCTTC
>JANNUM010000140.1:0-4177 GCA_031395235.1 Chloroflexota bacterium | reverse complement strand
GCTCGACGGACCGATCTTCCCGGATGACCTCGAGGGCGCGGATCCCGTAGATCGCACCGGACGCGCCCGAGAGCGCGACGACGATGCGGCGCGGGGCGCTCACGGCTCGACTACCTGCGTTGCGTGCGCACGAGGCGCGGCGCCGGGAGCACCGCCGGTTGATCGGCCAGGGTCCGGTCGGCGAGGCGCCGGCGTAGGCGCTTCTCGAAGTCCGACAGGTGCGCCAGCATGATCTCGCGCGCGCCCTCGGCGTCGTGGCGCCGGACCGCTTCGACGAGCTCCTCGTGCGCCTTCTGCGTGGCGCGACCCGACTTGAGGTCGCGCAGATCTCGGATGCTCGGCACGAGCAGCTCGCGATAGGCCTCGACCGTCGCGTACAGCACCTCGTTGCCAGCGGCGCGCGCGAGCTCGACGTGGAAGTCCATGCTCGCGTCCGCGTGCGTGATCGGCTCGCGAAGCAGCGGGCGGGCGCGCTCGACGTTCTGCTGGAGTCGGCTGACGGCCGCCACGTCGGCGCGCTGCGCCGCGAGCTCGGCCGTCGCGGCCTCGACGACCTTGCGCGCCTCGGCGAGCTCCGAGAGCGTCATGCGCTTCAGCTTGATGAGCGTGGAGATCGACTCGGCGACGCGATCCGTGCTCGCGTCCGCCACGAACGCGCCGCCCATCGCCCCGACCTTCACGCGGATGAGGCCCCGCGCCTCCAGAACGCGCAGCGCATCTCGGACGGTGATCCGCGACACGCCGAACTGCTCGGCGAGCTCCCGCTCCGACTGCAGCCGGTCGCCCGGCGACAGCTCGGTGGCGAAGATCGCGCGCTCGATCTGGGAAACGATCTCGCCGGAAGCGCGCGATTGGCGGATCGGCGTGAACATCGCGATGAATGGTATGACCAATGCCATCAGGTTCCGCGAGTGGGCAATGGTATGACAATTGGCGCGGCGTAGGTGGACGTCTTCTTCGGCAGCCTGCTCACGGTCCTGCAGCCCGCGACGTTCGGGCTGCTGCTTCTCGGTGTCGCGATCGGATTCGTCGTGGGCATCCTTCCGGGACTCGGTGGGGCCGTCACGCTCGCGCTCATGCTCCCCTTCATCTACGACATGGACCCGATCCCGGCGTTCGCCTTCCTCCTGGGCATGCACGCCGTCGTCGCGACGACCGGGGACATCACCTCGGTCCTCTTCGGCATCCCCGGCGAGGCCACGACCGTGGCAACGATCCTCGATGGCCATCCGATGGCGCGCCAGGGTCAGGCCGGGCGCGCCCTCGGGGCGGTGCTCTTCAGCTCGCTCGTCGGCGCGATCATCGGCGCGGCGGTGCTGGCGCTGTCGGTGCCGATCATGCGTCCGCTCGTTCTCGCGTTCGGGCCGCCCGAGTTCCTCATGCTCACGGTCCTCGGGCTCACCTTCATCGTCGCGCTGTCAGGCGGGAACATCCTGAAGGGCTTCCTCATGGCGCTCCTCGGCTTCGTCGTCTCGATGGTCGGCCTCGACCCGGTCGTCGGACAGCCTCGCTTCGCCTTCGGTCAGCTCTACCTCTGGGACGGCATCAGCATCATCCCGGCGGTCATCGGCCTCTTCGCCGTGGCCGAGACGCTGCAGCTCATGACCACCCGCACGAGCATCGCGCAGAGCGTGGGCGGGATGCCCATCACCGGCATCGCCGAGGGTGTCCGCGACACGATCCGCCACTGGTGGCTCACCGTGCGGTGCAGCCTCATCGGCGTCTTCATCGGGATCATCCCGGGGATGGGCGGCGCGACGGCGCAGTTCATCGCCTACGCGCACGCCCAGCAGACCTCGAAGCATCCCGAGGAGTTCGGGAGCGGCGCCATCGAGGGGGTGCTCGCCGCCGGCTCGGTGAACAACTCGAAAGAGGGCGGGAGCATCATCCCCACGGTGGCCTTCGGCGTCCCGGGCAGCACCTCGACCGCGATCCTGCTCGGCGCGTTCCTGATCCTCGGCCTCGTCCCCGGACCGGACATGCTCGTGAAGCATCTGAACGTGACCTTCGCGATGGGCAGGGTGATCGTGCTGTCGAACATCATCGCGGTCGCCCTCAGCTTCGTGCTCCTGCGCCAGCTCGTGAAGCTCACGTTCGTGCGGGGCACGTGGCTCGTCCCGTTCCTGCTCATGCTCATCACGATCGGCGCGTTCACGACCCACAACGACCTCCTCGATATCGTCGTCATGCTGGCGTTCGGGCTGGTCGGATGGGCCGCGCTGCGCTGGGATTGGCCGCGGACGCCGTTCCTCCTGGCCCTGGTCCTGGGCGGCACGTCCGAGCGTTACCTCCGCCTGTCGCACCAGCTGTACGAGTGGTCGTGGCTCGGGCGCCCGGCGGTCGTCGCCCTGATCGCGCTGTCCGTCCTCGCGGTGGTGTACTCGGTGCGCCGGCGACGCGTCTCGGTCGAGGCGCTCGGGGCAGCGGCCGCGATGCGGACGTAGCGTGCGTTCCTACGGCGCTCTCGTCACGGCGCTCGCCGTGCTCGCGGTGTTCCTCTACGCGGTATACGAGATCCAGACCGGCTGGTCGCCACGGTCGAGGCTGTTCGCGCTCACGATCACCATCCCCGCGGTCGCGTTGGCGGCCGCGCAGGTGGCGCGGGAGCTCCGCCGCCTCGGCGTCGCGCGGGCCGTTCCCGCCGAGGCGAACGTGGGGCGCTCGGCGATCGCCTGGTTCGCCGGGTTCTTCGCGAGCCTCTGGCTCGTCGGGGTCATGACCACCATCCCGCTGTACTCGGCGGCCTACCTCCGCTTCGCCGCGGGCGAGGCCTGGCCGAAGGCGGTCGCCTACGCCTTCGTCGCGTGGACGTTCGCGTACGTATTGTTCGTGGCGTTCCTGCACATTCCGCTGCCGACCGGTGTGCTACGGCTGCCGGCGGCCGTCCCGTAAGGGAGAAGGGGGACTTTCGATGCGCGCACTGTCCGTCCTCGTGATCGCGCTCCTCGTGTCCACCGCGTGTGGGGGAGGGACCCCCGCATCCACCGGGGCGCCGACCGCCGCGGCCACCACTTCCCCCACAAAGGACCCGGCGGCGGCCGTCGCAGACTTCTACCGGGGCAAGACGTTCACCGTGCTCGTCGGCTACGGCGCCGGTGGCGCGTACAACGGGTACGCACGGACCCTGGCGGCACACCTCGGCAAGCACATCCCGGGTAACCCGACCGTCATCGTCGAGAACCAAGAGGGCGCCGGCAGCCTCAAGGCGGCGAACTACCTCTTCACCGCTGCGCCGAAGGACGGCACGGTCATCGGCACGTTCGGCCGGGGCCTGCCGGCGGCGGAGCTGCTCGGCGAAACGGCGGTGCAGTTCAAGTCCACCCAGTTCAACTGGATCGGCTCGATGAACGACGAGGTGAGCGTCTGCGTCGTCCGCAGCGACTCGAAGACCATCAAGACCTTCCAGGACGCCTTCACCAAGCCGGTCCGTATCGGCGCGACCGGCCCGGACGACGACACCGGGTTCTTCCCGCGCTTCCTGAACGGGCTGCTGGGCACGAAGTTCGACATCAAGGTCGGCTACAAGGACGGGAACGAGATCAACCTCGGGATGGAGCGCGGCGAGGTCGAGGGCCGCTGCGGCTTCTCATGGTCGTCCCTGGTGAGCACACAGGGGCAGTGGCTCAAGGACAAGTTCGTCACCATCCTCGTCCAGATGTCGCTGAACAAGCATCCCGACATCCCGAAGGACGTCGCGTTCGTCATGGACTACGTGAAGGACGCCGACCAGAGGCAGCTCGCCGAGGTGGTCTTCTCGCGCCAGACCATGGGCCGGCCCTTCGCGGCGCCGCCCGGCGTCCCGGCCGAGCGCGTCAAGGCGCTCCGCGACGCCTTCGACAAGACCATGAAGGACCCCGAGTTCCTCGCGGCCGCCGAGAAGGCAAAGCAGGAGCTCAACCCGAAGGGTGGCGAGGAGATCCAGAAGATCGTCGAGAAGATCTTCCAGACACCGCAGCCGCTGCGCGACAAGCTGAAGGCACTGGTTGCGGCACCGTGATAGGAGCCGACTGAAGCGGATCACCGCGAAGGAATGACCGGGAGGCGCGGCGCGAGCCGCGCCTCCCTCACGCCTGGTCTACGTCCGCGTGATCCAGGTCGTTCAACCGTCCGGCGATGCGCGCGCGCTCCACGGCGTCGGTCCAGGCCTTCACCGACACGGAGCGTTGCGCGAGCCCGG
>JANNUM010000120.1:0-2534 GCA_031395235.1 Chloroflexota bacterium | reverse complement strand
AGTTGAGCTGCCCATAGACGTTGTTGACAGGGAGAGAGCCCTCCGTGCTTGCTTGGGGTGAACGAACTCCAAACGGCACAAGGAGGACTCTCTCGTGTCCCACTCTATGGCGAAGCTCAACCCGTACGGTCGTCGTCTGCTTTGCGAGCGCATCGAAGCCGGGTTCCCGGTGCGTGTCGCCGCGCGCATGGTCGGGATCAGCCACGCCCGCGCGTACATCCTCTGGCACCGCTACACCGCCGAGCGCGAGCGGGCCTTTGCGCTGCGCTCGAGCCGACCGCACCGCTCGCCACGGCGCACCCCGCGGCGGATCGAGCGGCGCATCGAGCGCATCCGCCGGCGCGACCAGATCGGTCCGCGCGCCATCGCCTGGGCCCTGGGCCTGGCCCGCTCGACGGTGTACGCGGTGCTGCGCCGGCTCGGGATCGCTCACCTCAAAGTGTTCCGCGAGCGCCGGCGCTTCCGCCGCTACGAGCGGCCAACCCCCGGCGATCTCGGGCACATCGACACCAAGAAGCTGCCCCGGCTGGGCGCGGGGCTGGGACACCGCTTCGCCGAGCGCACCGTCGCGGTGCGCCACCGCGGCCTGGGCTTCGTGTACGAGCACGTGCTGGTCGACGACCGCACCCGAGTGAGCTACCGCGAGACGCTGCCCAGCGAGAGCGCCGACGATGCGGCGGACTTCTTGGAGCGGGCGCTGCGCCACTTCGCCGGTATGGGGGTGCGCTTCCGCCAGCTGATGAGTGACAACCACTTCAGCTACACCAAGAGCCACCGCTTCGCCGAGAGCCTGGCCGCCCACGGCATCGGCCACATCACCATCCCGCCCTACACCCCGCGCTGGAACGGCAAGGTCGAGGCCTTGATCAAGATCCTGCTGCGCGAGGTCGCCTACGCGCGGCCCTATCGCAGCGACGCCGCGCGCGAGCGAGCCTTCCGGCAGTTTGACCATCGCTACAATTTCGTCCGTCGCCACGGCGAGCTCGGAGGGCTCACACCTATGCAGCGTCTCGCCGACGATCTCGTCAACAACGTCCCTGGCCAGAACACCTAGCGCGGCAGCGGCGTCAAGAGCGCCGGGATGAATGGCGCGTTGCCAACCCCGCTGACCAGGACGAGCAGCACGATGCCGATCGTCGTCGTGCGCGCCGGTCGCTCCAGTGCGAGCGCGACCGCGCTGCCGCTCAGGATCCCGAGTCCGGCGCCGAAGAGCAGAGCCGTCAGCGCGGCGATGACAATGCCGAACGCCGCTGTCAATGGTGCGATCTGGAGGCGACCGGAGCGGATGAGCCACAGCGTTGCCGCGCCGAACAGGGCGGCCGGGATGACGAAGAGCGATCCGGTCAGCAAGATTCCGGGCAGCGCGCTCAGGAACGTGACGTCAGCCGACTGGGGATATAGGACCGCGTCGAGCACGCCGATCATGCCGACCCCGATATGGAGTCCGACCGTGTAGAGCGCGGCTTCAAGTCGGCGATCGCCCTCGTGCGCCAGCAGCCACGCCCAACCGGGATACAGCGCGAACGGTGCGAGGATCGCCGGCACGATGAGCGCTCCGTTCCCGTAGAGCGCGTAGCTGCCGAACGCGATCCGCGAATGCTCCGCGGCGACCGTGAGCACCGCGACGATGAGGCCGGCGAGGTAGCCGGCACCGATGGCGAGCGGGATCACCGCTCGGATGTTAGGAGGAGCCTCGGAGGCCGGCCGCTACGGGAGCAGAGGAAGAAGTGGACCGTCGACCGTCGCGGCCGCGAGCGGAAGCTCGACCGCCGCGATCAGCATGATGAAGATGACGAGGACGACGATCAGGGTACGTGCACCGGGTTCGCGCCAGGCGTGACCAGCGGCGGTGCCGGCGACGGCGCCCATCGCGGCCGGCGGGAAGAGCAGTCCGAGTGGAAGTCCGATGAGGTAACCGAACGCGAGCGTCGGCAGACCCACCGGAAGCTTCCCCGATCCGAAGAGCCAGTAGAGGATCGCTGCGATCGCGACGATCGGAACGATCCAGAGAACGCCGTCGACCGCCACGATCGACACGCTCGGGTCGAACACGATCCGGCCCGGCGCGGACGCTCTGACGATGGAATCGAGGGGGAACGCGGCGGCCGTCGCGAGCACGAGGCCGAGGGTGAAGAGCGCGAGCCGCGGGCCGCTGCGGCCCGACCACCGATCGGACACCCACGTCCATCCCCAGAGGATGGCCAAAGGTACCAGGACGGATGCCGTCGCCAGCGCGAGCGTCCCGTTGCCGGACACGGTGAGCTGCTCCGTCTCGATGCGAAATTGCCCCGCGAGGACGTAGAGCCCGGCGACGACGACGCCGGCGATGAGTCCAGCGATGAGGCTCACGCCGCAGTTAACGCCACGCAGCCGTCGCTGCGCGACGCCGTCACCGCGTTGCTACCGTGTTGACCACCAAGTCCGTGCAGGGCCTCGAGCCGTACCCCGACTCGCTCGTCCAACGGCAATACGCCTGCCTGCGGAAATGAAACGGGCCGGCCTCGCGGCCGGCCCGTTCTTCGAGGCACCGCTAC